>NZ_DBFSAP010000021.1:0-14928 GCF_048412355.1 Ellagibacter sp. | reverse complement strand
CTTCGTCGACGGCGCCGACGCGAGCGAGTGGTCCGCCCCCTACCTCAAGTGGGCCGCCGACAAGGGGCTTATCGAGGGCTACGACGAGCCTGCCGGCAAGCGCCTCGCCCCCGGCGAGAACGCAGCCCGCGAGCGCGCGGCAACCGTGCTCATGCGCGCCTTCTACCTGGGCGTATTGAAGTAAGATGACCATCTGGCGCCGCTGGATCTCCGGCGGCGCCTCTGCGCCCGCGTGCGTTCTGGCTGGGCGCTTCGTGTCTGGTGGCGCCTCTAATCCGCCGCCTTCGAGCGTACGGGCGGCTATCCTCGCTGGTAGCTGTGACGACATCGTTGGCGGCGATGATGCCAGCGAGCCCTTCCGAGCAGAGTTTCTCATTTCTGCCAGAATCGCCACGTTTCGCTGTACTTTTTTCGAAATGCTAAGGGGAAACGGCCGGGTGCCAAGGATCTCGCGCAAAGGAACCTCGCGCTAAGGATGCCCGCAAAGGGGGCGTGTCTCCTCGCGTCAACTCTGCCCCCGCTTAGTGAGGGGCGTCTTTTCCGCCGTATATCTCCCCACTTGGCGGGGGTTTCTCTTTACGTTGCCCCTCTCCCCACTTGGCGGGGTTTCTCCTTGCGCCACCTCTCCCGCTTGGCGAGGTGCGTCTCTTTATGGCGCATATCTTCCCATGCTGCATATCTCCCCAAATTCGAGAATAATGTGGAGTAAAATTGAATCGCCATGAACGTTATTTATACACCTGTTAGCAAGTGTGAAAGCAAGTCTGCCCTTGTGGCCCCGCAGGCCGTTCTTCTCGTGAAGGGGCGGCGCGGCGCTTGCATTCAAATGGGCTCAAATTTACCATGAACTGCTGACGCAAAGAATCGAACTGCCGCATCCAAGTGGCTTCGAGCTGGGATATCCCCAGTTTTGGAAAGGAATTTTGAACGTGAAAACTCGTGTTACCGAACTCCTGGGCATTGAGGTGCCTATCATTCAGGGTGCCATGGCGCGCATCGCGGACGCGAGCCTTGCGGGCGCAGTTAGCGAAGCGGGCGGCCTTGGCATCATCGCCTGCGGTGGCGCGCCGCTCGACTGGGTGCGCGACCAGGTGGAAGCCGCGCGCAAGATCACGTCGAAGCCGCTTGGCGCGAACGTGATGCTCATGGATCCCAATGCCGCCGAGCTCGCGAAGCTGCTCGTCGACCTGGAGATCGACGTGGTCACCACGGGCGCCGGCAGCCCTGCGAACTATATGGAGATGTGGAAGGCTGCGGGCATCAAGGTCATCCCCGTCGTTGCGTCGACCGCCCTCGCAGTCCGCATGGAGCGGCTCGGTGCCGATGCCGTCGTGGCGGAGGGCACCGAATCGGGCGGCCATGTGGGGGAACTCACCACGATGGCGCTCTTGCCTTCGGTGACTGACGCGGTGTCTATCCCCGTCATCGGCGCAGGCGGCATCGCCGACGGCCGCGGCATCGCTGCCGCGTTCGCACTTGGCGCCGAGGGCGTGCAGATGGGCACGCGCTTCCTCACGGTGGACGAGTGCACCGTGGCCGACGCGTACAAGGAGAAGATTCTCTCCGCGAAGGATTCCGACACGATCGTTACCGGCCGCGGGTCGGGCCATCCGGTGCGCTGCCTCAAGAACAAGTTCGCCCGCTCGGTGAAAAAGCTCGAGGGCGACCTTGCGAAGAACGGCGACGAGCTCGAGCGTATGTACGTGGGCTCGCTACGCCGCGCCGTCGAGGGCGATGTGGACAACGGCACCATCATGTCCGGCCAGATTGCAGCCGTGGTGCATGAGCGCAAGACCGCGAAAGAGGTCATCGCCGAGCTCATGAGTGAGGCGGAAGCGCTCGGCGGGTGCACGCTCCAGCAGATGGCGGACGCGAATGCCGAACGCCGTCGCTTGGGCCTGTAGTCGATGTGGAGGAAGGTATCGATCGCATGAACCCCGTATTCCTGTTCTCCGGCCAAGGGTCGCAAAAGCCCGGCATGGGCGCCGACCTGATGGGCGTTCCCGAGGTGGCTTCGTCGTTCGAGTGCGCTTCTGACGTGCTCGGATACGATCTTGCCGAACTGGTGGCCACGGCTTCCCCCGAAAAGCTCAACGACACGCGCTACGCGCAGCCTGCACTTTGCGTGCTCTCGGTCGGCATCGCGCGCGCCCTCATGGCTCGCGGCGTGGTGCCGGCAGCCGTGCTCGGCTTCTCGCTCGGTCAGGCGTCCGCGCTCGCCGTCTCCGGCATGCTCTCCGAAGAGGAAACCTACCGCTTCGTGAAGGCGCGTGCCGAATTCATGGCCGAGGCCGCAAGCGCCCATGCGGGCGCCATGAGCGCGCTGCTCAAGGCCGACGATGAAGCTGTCCGCGCCGTGTGCGAGTCGTGCGCCCAGGGCGACGTGCTCGTTCCGGCAAACTATAACAGCCCAGGTCAGATTGTCATTTCGGGCACGCCCGATGCCGTTGCGCGCGCAGAAGAGGCGTGGGCTGCCGAGGGCAAGCGTTTCGCGCGCCTTGCCACATCGGGCGCCTTCCACAGCCCGCTTATGGCCGATGCGGCAGA
The DNA here is from genome assembly GCF_048412355.1 of Ellagibacter sp. Taxonomy (NCBI): domain Bacteria; kingdom Bacillati; phylum Actinomycetota; class Coriobacteriia; order Eggerthellales; family Eggerthellaceae; genus Ellagibacter; species Ellagibacter sp. The sequence continues at coordinate 12,381 of NZ_DBFSAP010000021.1, read as the reverse complement.
AAAGCTCGCCGAGTACCTGGCGGGCATCGAGTTTAGCGAGCCTGCCATCCCGCTTATCTGCAACGTCGATGCGTCGCCGCTTTCTGCCGCCTGTGCCCGCGAGCATCTTGCGGAGCACCTTACGCATCCGGTCCGCTTCCAGCAAAGCGTCGAGGTGCTCGAGGAACAGGGCCACACAACGTTTTGGGAAGTCGGCTTCGGCGGCGTCCTTGAGAACCTCGTCAAGCGAATCGACCGCAAGGCGGTGCGCGCATGCGTGCAAGACCGCGCGAGCTTCGACGCGGCGCTCGAATCGCTTGCGCCCGACGCAAGTTAAAACACCCGTCCATTAGTTGGGAAGTGAGCAAAACCCATGACTGAACAGGTTAAACCCGAGCGCAAAGGAGCGCTCGTCACTGGATCGAGCCGCGGTATCGGCCGCGCGATCGCGCTTTCGCTCGCCGAGGCGGGCATGAACGTGTGCGTGAACTGCTCGAGCGAGAGAAGTCTTCCTGCCGCGCAGGAGCTCGCCGCGCAGATTTCGGCCACCTACGGCGTGAAATCGCTCGCCCTCGTGGCGAACGTCGCGTCGGCGGAAGAGGCGCAGACGCTCGTGGAATCTGCGCACGTCGCTTTCGGGCGGCTCGACGTCCTCGTGAACAACGCGGGCATCACGCGAGACGGGCTCGTGGCGCGCATGAAGGAAGAAGACTTCGACGCGGTGATCGACGTGAACCTGAAGGGTACGTTCAACTGCTGCAAGGCCGCCACGAAGATCATGATGAAGCAGCGCTCGGGCCGTATCGTCAACATGTCGAGCGTCGTGGGCGTGTCGGGCAACGCCGGGCAGGCGAACTATGCGGCGTCGAAGGCGGGCGTTATCGGTATCACGAAGTCGCTTTCCCGCGAGCTTGCGCCGCGCAACGTCACGGTGAACGCTGTGGCGCCCGGGTTCATCGAGACCGATATGACCGACGCGCTTTCCGGCAAGCAACGCGAGGCTATCTCCTCGCGCATCGCATGCGGGCGCCTCGGACAGCCCGAGGACGTGGCGAATCTCGTGAAATTCCTGGCCAGCGACGAGGCTGGCTACATTACCGGTCAGGTTATCTGCATCGACGGAGGTATGGCGCTATGAGCGAGGCAACCGTGAACACCAAGCGACCCGACGGATCGAACCGCGTCGTGATTACCGGCATGGGCGCGATTACGCCCGCAGGCGTCGGCGTGGAGGCGCTGTGGAAGGCGGTCATGGGCCGCGAATGCTGCATCCGCCCCATCGAGCGCTTCGATACGACCGACTACGAGGTCCACAATGCTGGCGAGATCTGCGGCTTCGATGCCACCGAGCACGGCCTCACGAAGAAGGAGTCGCGCCGCTTCGAGCGCTTCGTGCAGTATGCGATCGTCGCCTCGGACGAGGCGATCGCGCAGGCGGGCCTTTCCATGGAGGACGAGGACCCTTCGCGCGTGTCTGTCGTCTTCGGCAGCGGCATCGGCGGGATTGACGAGCTCGAGAGCGGATTCAAGACGCTGCTCGAGAAGGGTCCTAAGCGTGTGAGCCCGCTGTTCGTGCCCACGATGATCGGCAACATCGCCGCAGGCAACCTGGCGATTCGCTACGGCATGAAAGGCGAGTGCATCAACGTCGTCACCGCGTGCGCGACGGGCGCCCACTGCATCGGGCAGGCCGTGCGCGACATCCGCCATGGCTACACCGACGTGGCGCTTGCGGGCGGCGCGGAGGAGAGCGTGAACCCCATCTGCATCGCGGGATTTGCGAACCTGGGCGCCCTTTCGCGCGAGGAAGACCCTCTGCGCGCTTCCCGTCCGTTCGACCTCAACCGCGAGGGCTTCGTCGCTGGCGAGGGCGCGGGCGCGGTTATCTTGGAGTCGCTCGAGCACGCTCTGGCGCGCGGCGCTAAACCCTTAGCGGAAATCACCGGCTTCGGCTCGACGGGCGATGCCTACCACATGACCGCCCCCGACCCAGAGGGGGAAGGTGTGGTCCGCGCGATGCGCATCGCGCTTGAGGAAGGCGGGTTCACCCCTGCTGATCTGGGGCATTTCAATGCGCATGGCACAGGTACGCACGCCAACGAGCTAACCGAGTCCAAGGCGCTGCGCGCACTGTGCGGCGAAGAGGCCGGCCTTAAGGTCCCCGTGTGCTCGGTCAAGGGCACGACGGGCCACACGCTCGGCGCGGCAGGCGCGGTCGAGGCGATCGTCACGGCGCTTTCCGTCGCGAACGATTGCGTGCCGCCGACGGCCGGCTTCGAAACACCCGACCCCGAGGCTCCTGCCAACGTGCTCGCCGAGCCGCTTGAGAATTACAAGCAGAAGGTGGCGCTGTCGAACTCGCTCGGCTTCGGCGGGCACAACGCCTGCCTGGCGATCTCGCCGTACGAGGTTGCGGCGGAATAGGGGCGCTCGCTGCTCGCGCATTTGCGAACCGCGAGCAGCGCTGCCTCGGGCTTGCGGCCCGCGTTTGCGAAAGAGAAAGGTTCTTTTTGATGGATATTCAGTTCCCTTGCGGTCGCGAGGACATCGAGCGGGTGCTCCCGCATCGCGACCCCTTCGTGTGGATGACGCGCGTGGTGGAATGCACGCCGGGCACCTCGATCACGGCCGAGCTCGATGTCGACCCCGACCTGCCGCTGTTTCGCGGCCACTTCCCGACGCACCCGGTGCTGCCGGGCGTCATCATCATGGAGGCGCTCGCGCAGACGGCATCGTTTTGCGCGCTCGTCGACCGCGCGGACGAGGGAGTGCTCGGCTTCTTTGCGGGCATTGACAAGGCGAAATTCCGCAATCAGGTGCTGCCTGGCGACGTGCTCACGCTCTCGGCGAGAATCGTGAAGTCTTCGAGCCGCATGGTCGTGGCCGACGTCGAAGCGCGCGTCGGGGATAAGGTATGCGCCACGGCGACGCAGAAATACGTGCTTGCACGTTCCGAGGAATAATCCCATTTCCAGGGAAAACAGGTAGTCAAAGAGGGTTGGCATGAAGATCGCAAAGCAAGGGTATGTGACGTTTAACGCAGACGGGGCGTTCGCTCCCGCAGCCTCGGCGTCTGAGCAGGGTCAGGCGTCGGCGCCTGAGGCGGGCGTGGCGTATCGCCTCTCGCGGATCGCCGAGGAGGCGGCGGCCGAGGGCGTGCTCGCCCCGAACGCCGTCGACGCGGCCGATTCGTCGGGATACAACGTCGTTCCCTCGGGCGACGCGAGTGCGTACTCTCCGGTCGACGCTAAGGAAAACGAAGATGCCCGCCCTCGCGTGCTGCTCATGTCGCGCGGCCGCATGGCCAGGCAATATGTGCAGGCTGCTACCGACGCCGGCTTCTCGGTGTGGCTGCCCTTCACCACCGACAAGCGCTTCGAGCCCTATCTGCGCCAGGCGGCGGGCACAGTGTGTCTGGGCGAGAAGTACTCTGACGCCCTGTTCTGCAACGCCCATGCCGTGCTCGATGCGGCCAAGGAATGCGGCGCGGGCACGGTGCTCCTGTGCGATGAGTCGCAGCCGCTCGGCGAGGTCGACGGCTTCCTTTCGCGTGCCATTTCGCGCGGCGTGAACGTCTTCCGCCCGCTGAAGAACGACACCCCGGCGCTCGGCTGGGTGCTGTGCACCACGGAGAAGGCGGCGCCCGCGGTCGACAAGTGGCGCGCGTGCCCCCATTGCGGGCTGAAGTTCGCCGAGGAAAGCCTCGCCGCCTCGCACTACGTGTGCCCGACGTGCGGCGGCTATTTCCGCATGACCTCCGACGAGCGCATCGCCGATTTGCTTGACTCCGGCAGCTTCGAGGAATGGGACGCCCATATGCCCGAGCCCGACCCGCTCGAGTTCCCGGGTTACACCGAGAAGCTGGCGGCGCTGCGCGAGAAAACGGGACTTGACGAGGGCATTCGCACCGGTGCAGGCCGTATTGCTGGCATCCGTACGGCGTTCGCGGTTATGGAGTCCACCTTCCTCATGGGGTCGATGGGCACGGCTGTCGGCGAGAAGATGGCGCGCCTCGTGCGCCGCGCGGCCGACGAAGGGCTGCCGGTCGTGGCATTCACCGCTTCGGGCGGCGCGCGCATGCAAGAGGGCTTGGCGTCGCTCATGCAGATGGCGAAGGTGTCCTGCGCGCTTTCCCGCCTCGCCGAGTGCGGTCTGCCTTACATCTCGGTCATCACCGATCCGACGACGGGCGGCGTCACCGCATCGTTTGCCATGCAAGGCGACATCATCCTCGCGGAGCCCCATGCGCTTATCGGCTTCGCGGGCCAGCGCGTGATTCGCGACACCATAAAGCAAGAGCTCCCCAAGGGCTTCCAAACCGCCGAGTTCGCTCTCTCACACGGGCTCATCGACGCCGTCGTATCGCGCTCCGATTTGCGCGCGACGCTTGCGCAGCTGCTCGCGCTCCATTACGCGACGCGCGTGCAGGGCGAGCCGGTTGCGGGCGAGGAGCGCATGATTGTCACGTACGATTCGGTGAAGTCGAACCTCGAGCACGGCACCGACACCTACAACAAGGTGACGTACGGCCTGCTCCCCGTTGACGAGGGGCTGCTGCGCGAAGACGAGGAAGACGACTCGCTTCCCCTGTCGCTCGCCGAGACCGTCTTCGGATGGTTCGGGGGCAAGACGAGGCAGCTCGAGCGCGAGACGGATCGCCGTCGCGCCGCCGCTGACGCGCATGCGGGCGGCATCTCGGATGAGAAGGCGACCGCGTGCGCGCCCACCGCAGGGGCGCCTGCCGCCGAGCCCGCCGCCGATGCCGACGCGCAGGTCGCCGTGGGCGCGCAAACCTCGAGCGCATGGGAAAGCGTTCAGCTCGCGCGCAACGTGCACAGGCCCACGTCGCGCTATTACATCGACTGTATCGTCGACGGGTTCATCGAGCTCCACGGCGACCGAGGGTTCGGCGACGACGGCGCGATCGTCGCGGGCGTCGGCTGGATCGGCAACCAGGCGGTCACGGTGATCGCCGAGGAAAAGGGCTGCGATCTGAAGGACCGCATCAAGCGCAATTTCGGCTGCCCTCAGCCGGAGGGGTACCGCAAGAGCCTGCGCCTCATGCGCGAGGCGGAGAAGTTCGGGCGCCCGATCGTATGCTTCGTCGACACGCAGGGCGCGTTCTGCGGCATGGAGGCAGAAGAGCGCGGGCAGGGCAACGCCATCGCGGACAACCTGCTCGCCATGGCGGGCATGAAGGTTCCTATCGTAAGCGTGCTTCTGGGCGAGGGCGGCTCGGGCGGTGCGCTCGCGCTCGCCGTTGCGAACCGCGTCGCCATGCAGGAGCACGCGGTGTACTCCGTGCTGTCGCCCGAGGGCTTCGCGTCCATCTTGTGGAAGGACCGCACGCGTGCCCCCGAGGCCGCTGCCGTCATGAAGATGAGCGCCGCCGAGGCGCACGGCATGGGCATCGTCGACGACGTGCTCTCCGAAGGGCCCGCCCCTGCGCACGAGAACCCTGATGCGGCAGTCGACGTGGTGCGCGACTACGTGCGCCGCGAGCTTGCCGAGCTGGCAAGCGTTCCCGCCGATGACCTGGTAGAACAGCGCCGCGCCCGCTTCGAGGCGTTCTAAAACGAACGCTGGCCCGCCAGGCGCTCCGCGGGTGCGAGCTCTCGGCGGCTCATCTCATCATGCTCGGGAAAACGAACGGTTATCAAGCGAACCTCGAAAGAAAAACCCTTCGTTTTAGCGAATAGTTTTACAGCCTCCGACCTCTGCGATCGCCGCTTTCACGACGGGATCGTCCAGCTTGTCGATGAGCTTGCGGTAGATGCGCTCGTGAATCCACGGCTCGGTCGAAAGCGCGATGGCGTCTTCGGTGGGCACCCACTTCACGCCGCTATTCTCATCAGGCTTTATGCGGATTGGCTCCTCGGGGGAGGCCACGGCGAGATATGTCACGTTCAAATGCAGATGCGACCCGACGTACTTCCCGCGCTTCTCGTGTCCGTCGACGGTGAGCACTTCAAGTGAGTAGATGTTCCCCGCCGGGAGCGTCACCATGCGCGCGTGCGACACGCCCGTTTCCTCCTGAAGCTCGCGCAGCGCGACAGCAGCAAGGTCGCGCTCGCCGTCGGCGTGGCCCCCAATCCACGACCACGAGCCGTAGATGTTGTGGAACACGAGCAGCGTCTGCGCGCAATCGGGGCTTACGACCCAGATGGAGCACGCCATATGTGCAAGCGCCTCGCGGGAAAACGCGTTCTCGCACGTGTCGAGCACTGAGAGAATCACCTGCTTGTCGACTTCTTCCTGCTCGTTTGCCGGCTCGTATGCCGCGATGTCGTCTTCGATCGCCATGTTGTCCCTGCCTTTCCCTCCGCCTGATTGTAGCGCCGCTGTGCCCCTTCGCGCGCCTGACTTTCCCCTCGCGCCCGCGCGCTGCCTGAGCGCGCTCATCTTCGCAGGGCGCCGCTGCCCATTTGCTCGCGTCCGCCGCGCTTCTCTGCTAGGGCCCGCAGCTCCGCTCGTGTGCCTGTCGCCGCAAACGGCGGGGGCGTGCGTTTGCGCTTGCATCGCCGTGCTACACTAGCGTTTACGAAAAAAGGAGTCATGTGATTTCGGAACGCGAAATAGCAGCCAATTGCAATGCACGCACGATCGCCCGCGCCGAGCGGATAGCCGCGAGCGATCGCAACATCTTGACGAAGCGTGTGCGCTACGAGGTGGGGGAGACAGTGCTGTCTGCCCAGGTCGCAAGCTCAAGCGGGTGGGACGACCATTATCGTTCTTCGGTCTATCTGTCGCCTGACGAGGAAACGGTCGAGGATTGGTCGTGCACCTGCCCGGCGGTGATGGAATACGACGGGCTGTGCAAACACTGCGCGGCGCTCGCGCTCTCCTTCTCCCGCGCGCCTGAGAAGTTCATGGGTTTCACGCCGAAACGCCGTGTAGCGACGTCGGCCTGCATCACCGAGCTTATGCGCCGCGGCGAGCAGTTCGCCGACGACAGCGACATGGAAGGCTCGATCGATCTCGAGTGCACGCTCACGTACGGCTACCGTCTGTGGTCGGCGAGTTTCAAGGTGGCAAGCCCCACGTCTTCCTACGTCATGAAGAGTATCTCCGACTTCGTGTCGCGCATGCGCGCAGGCGAGCGCTTCTCTTACGGGAAGAAGCTCGCTTTCACGCACACACCGGCGCTCCTTACCGAGCGCGGCCGTCGCGTGGCGGAGTTCCTCGACCGTGCCGTCTCCCTGCGCGAGCGGAGCGCGCAGACCACCCGCTGGGGCATCGCCTTGGCGCCCGATGTCGGTCGCGATATCAGCCTCTCGGAAGCGGAGGTCGTCGAGCTGCTCGACGCGCTCGACGGAGGGTCGTTCACCATTCGCGGCACCGATATCGGCACGCGCTCGGTCACTGAGGCGCACATCGTTCACGCAGATCCCGAGGTCAGGGTGTCGCTCGAGAAATCCAACGAGGATGGTTACTGCATCGAGCGCGGCTCCGACGTTGTGCTTGCCGCGCAGGGTCGTCGTATGTACCTGTGGATGGGCGACGTCGTGTACCGCTGCTCGCCGGAGCTTGCTCGCTGTGCCGACTTCTTGCGCATGGTCTACGAGGGCTCCGATGTGCGCCTGTTCATTTCGAAGGAGGACATGCCGCTCTTCTGCTCCGCTGTGTTGCCCCAGGTGGAGAAGACGCTGCACATAGATATGCCGCCTGAGGTGGAGCGCTTCCGCCCCGTGCCCGGCGAAATCTCCTTCTACTTCGACAAGGTCCGCGCGGGCGTTCGCGTGGAGGCGGTGGCGACCTACGGCGACTTCCGCTACGTCTTGGCCGGCGAGGAGGCCCATCTCATCGATGCTTCGGGTGCTGCCGCCGTGTCCGCGCCCGTCCGCCGTGCACGTGCCGCGTCCGCTGCGCGCGGGATCGCCCTCACAAGCAAGACCGAGAGCGCCGAAGAGCCGGGACCCCTGCGCGACGCTCGCCTTGAAGCACGCGCGACGACGCTTGTTGAGCGCTACTTCGGTCTGGGGGATCCGATCATCCCGAACGCCGACGACGACGCGGTGGGAAACCTGCTCTTCGGCGGCCTGCCCGAGTTCCGCGCGCTCGGCGAGGTCTTCACCACGCCCGCTTTCGACCGCCTCATCCGCGACGGCAAGCCGCGCATCTCCATGGGGGTGTCGCTTGCGGGCAACCTGATCGATCTTACGGTGAGCGCGGGCGACTTGGAATCCGACGAGCTCGCCGCGCTGCTGTCGAGCTACCGCAAGCGCAAGCACTACCACAAGCTCAAGGGCGGCGCGTATCTCTCGCTCGAGGATATGGACTTGGCCGAGCTCGATCGCATCGCGTCTGACCTGGGAATCTCTCTAAAGGAACTCGCGAGCGGCAAGGTCGAGCTGCCGAGTTACCGCGCGTTTTACCTCGACGAGGAGAAAGACCTCGACCGCGATCGCTCCTTTAAGAGCTACGTGGACAACTTCCGCTCGGTCGACGAGCAAAGCTACACGCCGCCCGCCCAACTCTCAAGCGTGCTGCGCCCCTATCAGGAAGAAGGCTTCCGCTGGCTTTCTGCGCGCTGCGATGCGGGGTTCGGCGGCATCCTCGCCGACGAGATGGGCCTGGGCAAGTCTCTGCAGCTCATCTCGCTTCTGCTCGCCCGCCGCGACGAGGCGCGCCGCGTGGGGCCGAGCCTTATCGTGTGCCCGGCGTCGCTCGTGTACAACTGGCTGCAGGAATTTGCCCGCTTCGCCCCCGAGCTCGCGGTACGCGCCGTCGCGGGCCCGAAAGCCGAGCGCCGCCGCATCAGGGCGCTCTCGCTTCCCGCGCCCGACGGCGCTGCCGCCGCGGACCCGTGCGATGTGCTCGTGACCTCCTACGACCTGCTTCGCATCGATATCCACGACTGGGTGGGGGAGCGTTTCTTCCTGTGCGCGCTCGACGAGGCGCAATACGTGAAGAACCCGGCGGCGCTCGTCACGCGCGCGGTGAAGCGCGTCGAGGCGGAGCATCGTTTCGCGCTCACGGGCACCCCGATGGAGAACCGCCTCTCCGAGCTCTGGAGCATCTTCGACTTCCTGATGCCGGGGCTGCTCGGCCCCTATGCGCGCTTCCGCGAGCGCTTCGAGCTGCCGATCGTCGGTGGCGACGAGGACATCGCGCGCAGGTTGCAGGCGCTTGTGGGGCCGTTCATGCTGCGACGCCTGAAGACGCAGGTGCTTTCCGACTTGCCCGAGAAGCTCGAAAGCGTGGTGTACGCGCCCATGACCGGCGAGCAGCTGAAGCTGTATTCCGCGCATGAGCAGCGCCTTCGCGAGGAACTTACGCGCCAGAAGAACGACAAGGCTGCCAAGGACGGCGGACGCAAGAGCGGCATGTCGGACGCGGAGTTCAACAAGAGCAAGGTGCAGATCTTGGCCGAGCTCACGCGCCTGCGCCAGCTGTGCTGCGACCCGCGTCTGCTCTACGAGAGCTACAAGGGACCTGCGGCGAAGCTCGACGCGATTTGCGATCTGGTAGATTCCGCGATGGGCGGCGGCGAGAAGGCGCTCGTGTTTTCCCAGTTCACAAGCTTCTTGTCGCTTATTGCCGACAAGCTTGACGCGGCGGGCGTGCGTTACTTCACGATCACGGGTGCAACGCCTAAAGAGGAGCGGCTTGAGCTGGTGAACCGCTTCAACGCCGACGACACGCCCGTGTTCCTGATTTCACTCAAGGCGGGCGGCACGGGGCTCAACCTCACGGGCGCGTCGGTCGTCATCCATGCCGATCCCTGGTGGAACGCGGCGGCGCAGGATCAGGCGACCGACCGTGCTCACCGCATCGGGCAGACGCACGTGGTGAGCGTCGAGCGCGTAATCGCGAAGGGGACGATCGAAGAGCGCATCCTCGCACTTCAGGAGGCGAAAAGCGACTTGGCCGACCAGGTCGTCGGCGCGTCTGGTGTGTCGCTCGCCTCGCTTTCCCGCGACGATTTGGTCGACCTGCTGAGCCCGGTGGAATAGGAGTGGGCAAGGGAGCGCTGGCTTCGCTAGCCGTTGGCCAGGCGGCTGAAGTCGGCGGTCTCGTCGATTACGGTGATGCCCGCGTCGCGGAATGCGGCCGCAGCGATGCCCCATCCAGGCACGAGCGCGCCCGAAAAGGTGCCGTCGTAGACTTCCCCCGAGCCGCACGAAGGGCTCTTCGCCTTGAGAATTGCCAGCTTACAGCCTGCTTCTTTCGCGCGTGCGAGCTCGGCCTGCGCGCCGCGGGCGTAGGCGGCCGTGCGATCGGTGCCGTTTGCGTCGAGGATCGTCCAAGAGCGCTCGTCTGCCGTGTGCGTTTTCTCGCTCTCCATCCATGGAGCTTGTACGATTTCGCAGGGGGTGCGCGGCGTGGGAAGGCCGCCCGCTACTTCAGGGCAGATGGGCACAAGCTCGTGTCCGAGTGCAACAAGCTCCTGCACGCGCGCACAGGGCTTCGAGCGCCCGTCATAACGGCACGTTTCACCCAAAAGGCACGCGCTCACAGCAATTCTCATGCAAATCCCCCCACATGCATAAACTCGGGCTGGCAAGCCTCGGGGGCCCCGAAGAGCCCCAGGGCACCGAGGGGAACCCCAGGAGCCAGAGGGTCCCAGGAATCCCCAGGGTCCCAAGAGACCCGCCGCTCCACTTCTTCATGAAGCCAAGTATATCCCTTCGGTCTCCGTTCCCCCTTGTGCCCTCTGCGCGCTTGCGGGGGAAGGCCATGGGATTCCCGTGCAACGGGGCGGTCGCTCGGCGGGAAGGGCCGTCTGTCAGGGGATCGGCAACGGGGTCGCTCAGTGGTGAGGGCGCGCTTGCTCGTCGCGCTTGCGGCGCCGACCCGACTCCTTTCCTTCGCTCGGTTGTTGACGAATTCAGCTCTTTTGCCTTCGGATGAAACAAGTTCCCCGCCCGTATTCCCCAAAGGCTACAATGGAGGGCGACACAAAACGGCGCCTGAGCGAGGCGCCCTGTAGAAAGGCAGAGCATGTTCGACGGAATGAAGTCCCCTGGCCGCAACGACGAGTGCTGGTGCGGCAGCGGGAAGAAATACAAGAAGTGCCACCTCAACCTGGACGAGCGTTTGCAGGAGCTTTATGAGCAGGGCGAAGAGGTACCCTATCGCTCGCTTCTGAAGACCGCCGCCGACATCGAGGGCATCAAGAAGTCGGCCGCCATCAACATCGGCGTGCTCGATTACGTGGCCGAGCACATCAAGGCAGGCGTCAACACCGCCGAGATCGACAAGTGGATCTACGACTACACCATCGAGCACGGCGGCACGCCGGCCGACCTCAACTTCGAGGGGTATCCCAACAGCGTGTGCACGTCCATCAACGAAGTCGTCTGCCACGGCATCCCCTCCGAGGATGACGTGCTCAAAGAGGGCGATATCGTGAACGTGGACTGCTCCACGATTCTCGACGGCTACTTCTCCGACTCCTCGCGCATGTTCATGATTGGTGAGGTCGACGAGGAGAAGCAGAAGCTCGTGCGCGTCACCAAGGAGGCGCTCGAGGCGGGCTTGGCCGCGGTGAAGCCATGGGGGCACTTGGGCGATGTGGGCGCTGCGGTCTCCGCGCATGCACATGCGAACGGCTTCTCGGTCGTCGAGGAGTTTGGCGGCCACGGTATCGGCCTCGAGTTTCACGAGGACCCGTTCGTGAGCCACGTTGCCGAAGCGGGAACGGGCCCGGTGCTCGTGCCGGGCATGTGCTTCACCATCGAGCCGATGATCAACGCGGGGGAGCACGACATCGACATGTCCGACCCCAACGGCTGGACGATTCGCACAGCAGATGGCAAGCCTTCGGCGCAGTGGGAAGTGCAGCTTGTGGTGACCGACGATGGCTACGAGCTTCTGTCGTGGTAAAACGCCAGGTGGCAACCGTTATTTTGTGAAAGGCAAAATATTTAGAAATTTATCTTGCACTGCAGGTTGTTTTGCCCTAATATATCAACTTGCGCCACGGTGGGTGTGGCCTAGTTGGTTAGGGCGCCAGATTGTGGCTCTGGAGGTCGAGGGTTCGAATCCCTTCACCCACCCCAGCGCGCGCAGTATCTTTGACATATGCACTTTTGGACCGTTAGCTTAGTTGGTAGAGCAGGGGACTCTTAATCCCAAGGTCCGGGGTTCGAGTCCCCGACGGTCCACCATTTCAAAGATGCACTTTCACATACGTTTTCTTGGACCGTTAGCTTAGTTGGTAGAGCAGGGGACTCTTAATCCCAAGGTCCGGGGTTCGAGTCCCCGACGGTCCACCATCTCGAAATCAAGCCCCAGCAATGGGGCTTTTTCTTTGCCGGGTTGATTTTCATCTCTAGCCGGACACTTGCGGCATAAATAGAGTTTTCGCAGTTAGCAGGACGGGCGCGTGAGCGCCCGTCCTGTGTTTTCCCAGGTCGATATGGCCCGGTCTGCGGCAAATCGGGGCGTTCGGTTGAG
>NZ_DBFSAP010000020.1:0-89841 GCF_048412355.1 Ellagibacter sp. | reverse complement strand
GGTTGATTTTCATCTCTAGCCGGACACTTGCGGCATAAATAGAGTTTTCGCAGTTAGCAGGACGGGCGCGTGAGCGCCCGTCCTGTGTTTTCCCAGGTCGATATGGCCCGGTCTGCGGCAAATCGGGGCGTTCGGTTGAGTTTTGGGCATAGCTCCGCCTTCCCGTCTGGGTCGGATTTCAGACTCATCCGGACGGGCTGGAGGGCCTTGCCTATTCGGTTTTCCGGGCGCCGGCTACGGCACGAGCGGCTCCTCGCCTCGCTCGCGGCGGGCGGCCTCGATGGCCCCGGCGGTCATGTCGAGCCCGCCGTAGGGGACTTTCTCGACGCCGAGCGCGTCGAGCAGCTCGCGCCCGTCGTCGCCCAGCGCGGCCAGCAGCATGTCGATGGCGCACATGCCGCCCAAAGACGGCCTGGGCTCGGAGTTCAGGTGGGACATCAGGACGGCGCAATCGCGCCCCGTGAGCCGGTCGAAGCTTATGCCGCGCCGCTTGGGCAGCAGCTTGCGCAGCTCGACGTGGTTGCGCTCGCATCCGCCCTTCTGCTGGGACTGCCGGACGTCGCAGTAGTAGACCGAGCAGCGCCTGGCGGACGGGTCGAGCGCGGAGCGCTCGATGCCCCCGCAGTCGGAGAACTCGACGCCGTTATCGGTCAGGAGCAGGGAAAACAGGCGGGCGAAGGCCCTAGGCGCGGCTTTCTCGAGCATATCCAGCGCCGATTCCGTCGACGCCGCGGCCTTGTCGGGCATCAGCAGCGCGAGCTGGAGCCTGAACGCCCTCAGGTACAACGTGAGCAGGCACCGCCGGTCGGACGCGAGCCCGACCACGGTGTCCATCTCGCAGGCGGCGGCGCGCTCTTCCTCGGGCAATTCCATGAACGCGGCGAACGAGCGCGCCTCGCCGTGCGCCGTCGATTTGGGCGGCGCCGAGTGGGATCTCGGCTTGTAGCCGCACTTGCGCCGCAGCTCCAGGTCGCTCATGCCGGCGTAGCCGCGCTCGATCCACCGGTATATCGTCGATGGGGACGCCCCGACCTCGGCCGCCCTGGCCAGCGCTATCTGCTGGGGCGACAGGCCGCGGGCGATGTCCGCCCTGACCAAGCCCATCACGCGCTCGAACTCGGCCTCGCCTCGGTCGACGCCCATTCTGGATTCCCGCAGCTCGGCGTCGGCGAGGGCCTGCGCCCTGGCCGCCGAGTACTCGCAGCGCCAGGGCCGATTGCAGTGGTACCTGCGGAGCCTGCACCCGTTGCAGCAATGCGGCCACGACGCCAGCTTGGGGCAGGCGTCCTCGGGCTCGCCGGCGACGCGCCCTCCCTTGTTCGGCCCGCGCGAAACGGTTCGGTTGCGGGCCACCTCGTCGGCCACCGTCGACGGCGAGCGGCCCAGATCGCGGGCCATCTGCCTGCACGACTTGCGCTTGTCCAGGCCGTTCTCGATCGCGGCCCGGTCGGACTTGTCCAGCCTGCGGTACGCCTTCGTGGGCTTTTCCTCCATGCTTCTTCCTTTCTCTCGGGAGGGCCTTCGGCCCTCGCCTCCAGAAAGGAATTCTCGAACTCAGCCGGACATGTCCGGCTGAGTTCGAGAACGAAACTTAAGTGTTCGGATGAACTTGCAAATTAACCTTTTTCTTTGCCGTGATGTCGCGGCCTTCGAAGGGGACGTGGGTTGCGGCGGGTGTAGCAACTGGGGCTTTTCTAGCTGACTTCACCATTCCTTCACAACTTATCGTCGATTTTGTACACGACCTTGCTCGGGGCCCTTTCCGCGTGCCAAGGACTCGCCGAGCAATCTTGCCTTTGCTATATCGCTCATTCCCGCGAGCGCAGAAACCAGGTACCATGAAATTCGTACGCGCACGCAAGAAGGAGGAGCCCATGGAAGCCGGCGAAAAGCGCTATCTCGAATTGCTTTCCCGATCGTTTCCCACCATCGCTGAGGCATCTGCCGAGGTCATCAACTTGTCGGCAATCTTGAATCTCCCCAAGTCGACGGAATTCTTCGCTTCCGACATCCATGGCGAGTTCGAAGCCTTCTCGCATATCCTGCGCAACGGCTCAGGCTCGATCCGCCTGAAGGTCGACGACGTGTTCGGCGACACGCTCTCCGACGCCGAGAAGCGCGCGCTCGCCACGCTCATCTACTACCCGCGCGAGAAGGCGAAGCTTGCGCTATCGCAGGTGGAAGACGAGTACGCATGGTACGCCGTCACGGTGCCGCGCCTCGTCGCGGTCTGCAAGCGCGCCGCCCGCAAGTACACGCACTCCAAAATCCGCCGCGCCGTGCCAAGCGAGTTCGCCTACATCGTCGAGGAGCTTTTGACCGAGGATCGCCACGGTGTTGACAAGGAAGCCTACTACAGCGCCATCATCGATGCGGCGGTGCGCACGGGCCGCGGCATCGCGCTCATCGAAGCGCTCTCGACCATGATTCAGCGCCTCGCGGTAGACCAGCTGCACATCATCGGCGACATTTACGACCGCGGCCCCGCGCCGCACACCATCATGGACACGCTCATGGCGTACCATTCTGTGGACATCCAGTGGGGCAATCATGACATCGTGTGGATGGGCGCCTCGCTTGGCCAGCGCGGTTGCATCGCGCACGTGGTGCGCAACTGCGCGCGCTACGGCAACCTCTCCATCCTGGAAGACGCCTACGGCATCAACATCCTGCCGCTCGCCACGTTCGCGCTCGACGCCTACGCTGACGACCCGTGCGTCGGGTTCGCGCTCAAGGGCAACCCCGACCTTCCCCCCTCCGAGCTCGAGATGAACGTGAAGATCCAAAAGGCGATGGCAATCATCCAGTTCAAAGTGGAAGGCCAGCTCATCGATGAGAACCCGGCTTTCGGCCTCGATGAACGCAAGCTTTTGGACAAGATCGACTACACCCGCGGGACGGTGATGCTCGACGGCACCGAGTACGATCTCACCGACAAGGTCTTCCCGACCATCGACCCGGAGAACCCCTACGCCCTCACACCTGCCGAACAGGACGTGATGGAGCGCCTCGTCGCCGCGTTCACCGGATGCGAGAAGCTCCGCCGCCACATGCAGTTCTTCCTGGAAGCGGGAAGCCTCTACAAGGTGCACAACGGCAACCTGCTCTTCCATGCCTGTGTGCCGCTCAACGCCGACGGCTCGCTCAAGGAAGTCGACGTCTACGGCAAAACGTACAAAGGCCGCGCGCTCTACGACGTGATGGAGCGCCACGTGCGCGCCGCGTTCTTCAGCCATGACGAGGAAGAACGCCGTCGCGGGCGCGACATGCTGTGGTATCTGTGGCTTGGGCAGGGCAGCCCGCTGTTTGCGAAAAGCAAGATGGCCACCTTCGAGCTCTACCTCATCGCCGACAAGGCTGCGCGCAAGGAAGTGAAGAACCCCTTCTACACCCTGATCGACGACGAGGCTGTGGTCGCGAACATCTTCCGCGATTTCGGGCTCGACCCGGAAACGTCCCATATCATCTGCGGGCATGTTCCCGTGAAGGTGAAAGATGGCGAAGATCCCGTGAAATGTGGCGGCAAGGTCATCATGATCGATGGCGGTTTCTCGAAGGCATACCAGCCGACCACGGGAATCGCCGGCTACACGCTTATCTCGAACTCCTACGGGTTCATCCTGGCGGCCCACGAGCCTTTGGAATCGGCCCAGGCCGCGATAGAGAAGGAAATCGACATCCACTCGTCCCGACATATGGTGGAGCAGGTGAAGAAGCGCACGCTCATGGGGGACACCGACGAGGGGCAGCAGATGAAGCGCGAAATCGCAGATCTTGAGCGGCTGCTCAAGGCGTATCGCACGGGAGAGATTCCAAGACAAGAGCAAAAAGGTGAATGAAACCGCTATGAGCCATTCAACTGAAAGCTACCTCGACAACGCGGCGACCACGCCTACGCGTCCCGAGGCCATCGAGCGCATGAACGAGGTGATGCGCGACGCGTGGGGAAACCCCTCGTCGGTTCATGCCGTGGGAATGCGCGCGAAGGAAGTCCTCGAGGAGAGCCGTGCCACTATCGCCTGTGCGCTCGGGGTCGAGCCTGGTGAGGTGTACTTTACTTCGGGGGCTACCGAATCGAACAACCTTGCCGTCCGCGGTGTGTGCTCGGCGCGTCGCGACAACCCCGCCAAGATCATCACCTCGACGCTCGAGCATGCGTCGGTCACGCGAAGTGTGCGCGGTATGCGCCGCGAAATGGATTGGCCGGTCACCTATATCGATGCGGTTGATGGCAAGCTCGACCTAGGGCAACTGCGCGATGCGCTCACGGAAAGCCCCACGTCGCTCATCACTATCATGAACGTGCAGAACGAAGTGGGCTACATCTTCCCCTCGGCGGAGATTGGCCGCATGCGGGACGAGCTTGCCCCCGACGCGCTCTATCACGTCGATGCCACCCAAGCGTTCGGCAAGCTCTCCCCGAAACCGCGCGAATGGCACGCCGATTTGGCATCCGTCGCCTCGCACAAGATCGGCGGGCCGCGCGGTGTCGGCGCGTTGTACGTGCGCGACGGCGTCAAGCTGCACACGAACGCATTCGGCGGCGGGCAAGAGCGCGGGCTTCGCTCAGGCACGGAGCCGGTATTCCTTGCTGCGGGTTTTGCGCGTGCTATCGAGTTGGCGCAGGCCGAGCATGAGGAAACCCTCGCGCATGTGCGCGCACTGAACGCGCAGATTCGCGCCGAGCTCGCGCGTCTTGTTCCCAACGCCATCGTGAACTCGCCCGAGGACGCGTCCCCCTTCATCGTGAGCGTGAGCGTGCCCGGGCTGCGCAACGCGAAGTCGGTCGCGTACCTCAGCGACCG
Organism: Ellagibacter sp.; assembly: GCF_048412355.1. Lineage (NCBI taxonomy): Bacteria > Bacillati > Actinomycetota > Coriobacteriia > Eggerthellales > Eggerthellaceae > Ellagibacter > Ellagibacter sp. The sequence continues at coordinate 85,036 of NZ_DBFSAP010000020.1, read as the reverse complement.
CGGCGTTTACGTGTCGCGCGCATCGGCGTGCGAATCGAACCACGAGCACGTGGCGGCCGGTACCTGGCGCAAGAAGCATCCGCTATCGCTCCAGGCGGCGGGCATCCCGCTCTCGCAGGGCAACACGACGCTGCGCGTGAGCTTCTCGGGCGCGACGACGGCGGACGATGTCGCGCGCTTTGTGGCAACGCTTGCGGAATGCAATGCAGAGCTCGGGAGCCGCAAATAGCAATTGACGGGGAAGCGTTCGGCGCGTGGCTATCCGCCGCACCTGGGGCATGCAGCGATTTTTGCTATAGTATCTCGCTGTAAGTTCGCACGCTTTCTTTTCAATCGATTGGGGAGGACATGAAGAAGTTCCTAGGGGAATTCAAAGACTTCATCAACCGCGGCAACGTGATGGATCTGGCCGTCGCCGTCATCATCGGCGGCGCGTTCACGGCCATCGTGACGGCGCTCACCACCAACATCATCAACCCGTTCATCTCGTTTATCGCAGGCGGCACTCCGGGCGAGATCTCGGGGCTGGTGGTGCCGGGCACTGAAATCGATTTTGGCGCCTTCATCTCGGCGGTCATCAACTTCCTCATCGTGGCGTTCATCGTGTTTCTGCTGGTGAAAGCCGTCAACAAGGCGCAGGAGGCCGCCGACAAGCTTGCAGGCAAGGAAAAGGAAGAAGAAAAGAAGCCGCCCGTGTGCCCCTTCTGCCTGGAGGAAGTGAAGGAGGGTGCGACGCGCTGCCCGCACTGCACCGGCGCCTTCGACGAGCCCGCGAAGAGCGAATAACCTGGTAATACGCCCCTAAGCGAGGCGCTTGCCATCAAAAACGCGGCCGCATCTTCAAACGGGAAAGTGCGGCCGCGTTCGTTTTGCAGGTCAGTTTACAGGTCGAGCTGCTCGATGACGCCTTTGAGCATGTCGGCGGACTCGCGCAGGCGCACTTGCTCGTCTTCGGAGAAGGGCGCGGGAACCTTGTACTCGATGCCTGCGGCGCCAACGACGGCGGGCATCGAAAGCGCGATGTCGGAAATGCCGTACTCGCCTTCCATCAAGTTCGATACGGGAAGAATCGGCTTCTCGTCGCGCACGATCGCCTCGCAGATGCGCTTCACAGACATGGCGATGCCAAAGTAGGTGGCGTGCTTCTTCTCGATGATCTCATACGCCGAATTCTTCACGTCGGCCTCGATTTTCGCCATGGTTTCGACGCTGTGCTCGCGCCCGCGCAGGCGGCTGAACACGTCGATCGGGATGCCCGAGACGTTTGCCAGGCTCCAGATGGCGATTTCGGAATCCCCGTGCTCGCCGACGATGCGCGCGTGGACGTTGCGTGGGTCGACGCCGAGATGTTCGCCGAGCACGTACTTGAAGCGTGCGGTGTCGAGCACCGTGCCCGACCCGATGACGCGGTTCGCGGGCAGCCCCGAGAGTTTGAGCGCCACGTAGGTGAGGATATCGACCGGGTTCGACACGACGAGCAGGATGCCGTCGAAACCGCTTTGCGTGATTTGCGGCACGATTGATTTGAAGATGCTGACGTTCTTGCTAACTAGATCAAGGCGCGTTTCGCCCGGCTTTTGGTTCGCACCCGCCGTGATAATCACGACGCCGGCGTCGGCGATGTCAGCGTAATCGCCCGCGTAGATGTTCGCCGGCGATGCGAGCGGCATGCCATGCGCAATGTCGAGCGCCTCGCCCTCGGCGCGGTCGTGGTCAACATCGATCAGCACCATTTCGGAGAACAACCCGCTTTGCATCAGCGCAAATGCGGATGCGGATCCCACGAACCCGCATCCCACGATGCCAACTTTGCGGAAATTTGCAGGCCGCGTGCCTGCCTCGGTGCCGTTTGCCATGAGCTGTTCTCCTTCGTCGAATGTCGTTTCGCTATTGTGCCACAAAACGGCCGTCGGCCCAGGGCAGCGCGGCGGTAATTCATCTAGAGCTCTACGGGAACCCATTCCTCATGGTTGCAAATCCAAGCCTGCGGTTCCTCCACGCTGAAGAACGTGAGCGTGGGGTCGTTTGGCCCATCGTAGGTCTCGCCAAGCCCGCTCAAATGCGCGAAGCCGGCGTAGCGGATGCCGTCGTTGACCTTGTCGTCGAGTCCCGCGCGTCCGCGGAGGATAAGCCAACCGTGTCCCGGCCACCATGCCGTCGCCTCGAACTTCGGGTTCGCGACGAGCTCGTCCCACACGTCCTTGGTCGTCGCGGTGCAAAACCAGATCTTGCCGTCCTGCTCGGCGGCGAAGCTGAAGGGGCGCACGTGCGGCTGGTCGTCCACGCTCGTGGCGAGATACCACGCGGGCACGGCGCTTAAGTACTGCAGGATCTTCTCGTTTCCAGTCATGAGGGTTCCTTTCCTTAAACGGTAGGGTACGAAATAATCTACGGGGAGGAATGCTAATTCGCCCCGACAGCCTTACAGCAGGATGTTCACCGCGATCACACAGGCCAGAAGGACGGCGATAAGCCCGCAGGCGACGCCGTCGCGAGGGGCGAAGCTGAGCGGATGGAGCCTCGTGCGCCCCTCCTTGCCGTGGTAGCAGCGCGCCTCCATTGCCGCCGAAAGCGTCTCGGCGTGGCGGAAAACGCTGGTGAACAAGGGAGTCATGAGCGACGAGAGCATCTGCACGCCGCGCACGGGGCTGGTCTTGAGCCCCGCACCGCGTGCAAGCTGTGCTTCGCGAATGCTCGAGAACTCGGTTGCGAACTGCGGCATGAAGCGCAGGGCGATGCCCATGATCATGCCGATCTCGTGTGCCGGCACGCCAAAGCGCGCGAAGGGGGAGAGCAGCCGTTCAAAGGCCTCCGTCAAGTCGAGTGTCATCGTGGTCAGCGTGACGAGGCTCATTCCCGCCATCATGAGCAGCAGCCGGCAGGCGATGAGCAAGCAGGTGAGCACGCCCTGTTCGCTTATGCGAATGAACGCCCATTCAAAATAGACGGGCCCTCCCTGCACGACGAACAGGTTCATGATCGATGCAATCACGACGATGAACATGAGCGGCGCGAGCGAGCGCAAAGCCTTCCTTGCGGGAATGCGGGCGAGGGCGTAGGCTCCCACCACGAGCAGCGCCACGGGAATAAGCGCAAGAAAGGACCTCGCGTTCAGGGTGATCACGATGAACGCGCACCCGAGCAAAAGCTTCGCGCGCGCGTCGAGCTTGTGAATGGGGCTTGTGCTAGGTACATAGCTTCCGAAAGAAAATCCGCGCATCATAAGAGACCTCGCAGACAGGAGACGATCGAGTCTTCGGTGGCAAGCCCCTCGTGCGCAACGGCAAGCCCGCCTTCGCGCAGAAGGTTCGCGAAATGCTCGGGCGAGGTGGTCGCAAGCCCAACGGCAGTCAGCTCGGCGGCGCGAGAGAACACCTCGGCAGGCGTTCCCTCCATGAGGAGCTTTCCTTCGCTCATGACCGCAACACGGTCGCAGAGATTCGCAAGGTCGTCCATATTGTGGGACACCATAACCACGGTGAGCCCCTCTTTGTGCAGGTGAGACACCATGTTGAGGAACGATTTGCGCGCCTTGGGGTCGAGCCCTGCGGCGGGCTCGTCGAGCACGAGCACCTCAGGCTCCATGGCGAGCACGCCCGCAAACGCCACACGGCGCTGTTGGCCGCCCGAGAGCTCGAAGGGGCTGCGAGCGGCGATTTCCTCAGGGTCAAGCCCTACGGTGCGCAGGGAGCGCTCGACCCGCGCAGAGACCTCCTCTTCCGAAAGGCCCAGGTTGCGCGGCCCGAAGGCGACATCTTCCGCCACGGTTGCCGCGAAGAGCTGGTTCTCGGGGTACTGGAACACCACGCCGACGCGCCCGCGCACGTCGTTGGCGGCGCCCTTCTCCGCGACATCGCGCCCGAAGGCGACGACGCGGCCGTTTGTGGGGTGCAAGATGCCGTTCATGTGCTGGATGAGGGTCGACTTGCCCGAGCCGGTATGGCCGGCGATGCCTAGGAACTCGCCTTTGCACACTTCGAGGGTTACGTTGTCGAGCGCCCAGAGCGCTTCGGGGGAATTGCCCCATTTTGCCTGCTTAGGGGCTGGTTTTTTGCCGGCTTTGCGCTGACGGCGTGCCTCGGCGGAGTCGTAGGTGAACGATACGCCCTCAAACTGGATAAGCGCATCGCCGCCCGCGGGCGCGGTGGAAGGTGCGGAAGTTTTCGTGCAGCTGGTCGAATCCTCGCGCACGGCCGCCGCTTCCGCAGGCGAGCCCTGGGATGCCACCTCATCGTGCGCGCTTCGGCGCTCGGCATCCTCACTATCGCCGCTGCAAGCTTTCGCCACACGTGACCCGAACAGGGAAAACACGCTTTTCGCAAGCTCCTCTTCGGTTACGGCGGCGGCCACGGGGACGCCAGCTCGACGCAGCGCCTGGGAAAGCTCGGCTGCGAAGGGAACCTCCAGGTTGAGGGCGGAAAGTGCATCGACATCGACAAGCACTTCCTGCGGCGTGCCGATGCGCGCCACTTTCCCCTCATCGAGCACGATGACGCGGTCGGCGAGCGCGGCCTCCTCCATGAAGTGGGTGATCATGACGACGGTCATGCCTTGACCGTTAAGCGAGCGAACGACGCGCATGAGCCCCTTGCGGCCGCGGGGGTCGAGCATTGCGGACGCCTCGTCCAAGATGAGGATCTCTGGGTTCATCGCAAGGGCACCCGCGATGGCGACGCGCTGCTTCTGCCCGCCGGAAAGAGCGTGCGTCTCGTGCTTCTCAAATCCTGAAAGGCCGACGTCTTTAAGGCGCTGCGTCACGCGTTTCCGCAGCTCGGCGGTGGGAACGCCGAGGTTTTCGGGCCCGAAAGCCACGTCGTCTTCCACAAGGGAGGCGACCAGCTGGTCGTCCGGGTTCTGAAATACCATGCCTGCGCTCTGGCGAATCGCGTAGGTGTGCTGGCGCTCGGAGGTGTCCATGCCGCAAACCTCCACCCGCCCCTTATCGGGAACGAGCAGCGCGTTCAGATGCTTCGCAAGCGTCGATTTCCCCGATCCGTTGCCGCCGAGGATGCACACGAACTCGCCGCGCTCGATCTGCGCGCTTGCGCCCGAGAGTGCGAACGCCTCGCCGTCGTAGGTGAACGAGACGTCGCGCACGCAGATGATGGGCGCCTCGGCGGACGCGGGGGCGGAGTTCTCGGCGGGTTCTTCGGGCAGAGGTTTCCCAGTCATGGCTTAGCGGCCTTTCACCTGGTTCTTCTTCGGGGTGATGAGGTTCGAGATCGCCTTGTATACGATAAGCGTCAGAAGCGAGTTCAGCACGGTTTTGATCAGGTTGAAGGGCACGACGGCGGGAAGCAGAAGCGGCATGATGACGTTAACGCTGCCATACCAGAACGCCACGCCGATCGTGAGGTTCGTGATGATGGCGCCGACGGTCGCGCACACAACGCCCACGATGAGGCCGAGAACGGCGCCTTTCAGGGTGTGCATCTTCTTGTAGATGAGCGCCGCGGGGACGACGAAGAACAGCGTCGCGCAGATGTTCATGAGCGAGCCGACCCATTCGCCCAGGATAAGGCCGTGAATCACCGCCGCGATCGCGCCGACGACGAAGCCTGCGCCCGGGCCGAAGGCGAAGCCGCAGACCATTGCGGGCATAAGCGAGGGGTCGTAGGTGAGGAAGGGCGCGGCCGGTAGAAGGGGGATCTGGATGAAGGAGAACAGCGCGGCGATGGCGCACATGAGCGCCATGGTGACAAGCTGTCGCGTGCTCCAGCGGTTCGTGTTCTCGAGTTCGACCTGCTTGGTTGTTTGTGTGGCTGACATGGCAGCCTCCTTTTCGCAAGGTGGGTTTCTGCGGGTCCGCTTCTCACCCTGCACAAAAAAGCGGGCCCGTATGAATTCCTTTGCATACGGGCCCGCGAATACGCATCAACGACACGCCCGGCAATTGCCGCGGCGCGCTGCGATTCTCTGCCTCTTCCATCCGGACTGTAACCGTTGGTCCCGGATTCTCACCGGATCAGCCAAGCGAACGAAGCACGGTGGGCGCCTCATCTGCTCGGGTCGCGGACTTCCAGCTTGACATGCTGCCTTCTGGTTACCGCCAGTGGGGAATCTCACCCCGCCCTGAAACAGAATTCATCTAGTCCGTATTGTATGTGCGAAGGCGACAGGCTTCAACCTCTCTGCGGAAAGTTTTTGGAAAAGGGAAGTGATAGGGTGATTTGAGGCTGGCGGCCCGCATGCCCCGTGTCGCGAAAACGGGTCATGCGAAGAAAAGACGCGCCCCTTTCCAACCTTAACTTGGATGAAACGCGCGGGAAACATGCATCGAGTATCTTTGAGGTGTCGACGCGGGAGGCCGCGCGGAAAGCGTCTGCGCGAAGCCTCGCGGTAGCGGCGAAATGCAACGTTGAGCGATTACGACGTAACGCAAGACCGCACGACGATGAACACCCTAAGGCGGCTCTGCGGCACGATGCCCCCAACCCACGTGCCGCACCCGCCAATTTCTTTTGCTGTGCAGTTGCTGCACAGAAACGGGGCCTATTTGCTCGTTTTTTCGAAGGGGAAGACCCTCGACCGCGCACAAGACGTTCCCGCTCCCCGTGGTTCTCGGTGTCAAGGGTTTGCCTGCGAGTCTCCGTCGTCGGCAGGTTTTATGCACGTTGCCGATATTGCAACCTTGCGTCCCCAGGCATGCTCTACATTGTTAAGGCTGTGTAAAATGCGGTCTGCATGAGGCGGCATGCCTCGTGATTGACACGCACGGGACCAAGACGAACTCCCGAAAGGGCGTTCAACAACATAGACGGGGTTGCACGTGGCGCTTACGTTCGTAGATTTTCTTACCCAGGCGATGGCTCAGCCCATCCTGTTCGTGATTTTGATCCTCGTCATCGGCGTGACCGCCGTTTCCGGCGCCACCGACGCGCCGAACGCCATCGCGACGGTCGTTTCCACGCGCTGCCTCAAGCCGAATACTGCGATTGCCCTCGCGGCTGTGTTCAACTTCGTCGGCCTGGTCGGCATGACGTTCATCTCCACCGCTGTCGCGAAGACGATGTTTGGGATGGTCGACTTTTCAGGAGACACGAACGCCGCGCTTTTAGCCCTGGTCGCAGCTATGATAGGCGCCATCGCATGGGGCATCATCTGCTGGATTTTCGGCATCCCGTGCTCGAAGTCGCACTCGCTCATCGCCGGCATCACCGGCGGCGCCATCGCGCTCAACGGCTGGGCGGGCGTGGTTCCCGCCGAGTGGGCGAAGGTCATCTACGGTATGGTGTTTTCCCTGGTCGCAGGCTTTATTTTGGGCTGGTTGTTCACCAAGGTCATCGAAGCGCTCTTCCGCAGTGTAAACCGCATCTACGCGAACCGCCTGTTCGTCATCATCCAGGACCTGTGCGCTATCGCGCTGTCGTTTCTCCACGGCGCGCAAGACGGCCAGAAGTTCATGTCCATCGCCATGCTCGGCGTGGCCTTGTCCTTCGGCAGCTCGACGCCCGATTCGAGCGGCTTCCCGATGTGGATCATGGTCGTGTGCTCGGCGGCCATCTCGCTCGGCACCGTCGTCGGCGGCAAGCGCATCATCAAATCCGTCGGTATGGATATGGTGAAGCTTGAGAAGTACCAGGGCGTCGCCGCGAACTTCTCGACCACGTTCACGCTTCTGTTCGCGAGCCTGACGGGCATGCCCGTCTCCACGAGCCACTGCAACACGTCCGCCATCATGGGCGTGGGCGCTTCGAAATCGATTAAGCGCGTGAACTGGAGTATCGCGAAGAACATGCTGCTCGCTTGGATCATCACGTTCCCCGCATGCGGCGTCATCGGTTTCGTTCTGGCGAAGCTTTTCATGATGTTCGCGTAGGCACATGCCCGTCTTGGGTTTGCCTGCACCCCGACATGTCCCGGTTTTGGGTCTAACTTCGATCTCTTTGCATAGGTAAGGGGTCCCGCGCCGCAACGAAGAGCGCGCTCGCGTGCACTGGCGCTAGGCTCGAGCGGTTGCGCCCCCTTTTCGGGCGCAACCGCTTATTCATTTTGCAGCGTTTATTCCCCTGTTACGCGGCGGCGCTGGAACGCGCTGCCTGCTTCTGCTTGCGCGCAGCGATCTTCGCGCGCTCCTTCGCGTAGGTGCGCTTCCTTGCGAAAAGGTAGAGCGCGATCATCGTGGTGCCGGTGACGATCCAGGTCACAGGGTAGATGTTCAGCAGCGCCTCGAAGCTGCCGAGCAGCGGGAACAGCGTGAAGACATAGATGACGCGCAGCACGCATGACCCGATGATGACGACGACTGTCGGAAGGATTGACCATCCCATGCCGCGCAGCGCGCCTGCCGTTATCTCGTAGGTGCTGGGGAGGCATTCGAGCAGCTCGACGTGCCATAACCTCGTGGTTGCGAAAACGAGGGCGCCCGCCTCGGTGGTGAAGATGCTCAGGCCCGTGTTTCCCAGGCTGACGAGCGCAACCGACACCGCAAAGGAGAGCCCGAGGGAGAGGCCCATCGACCAGGCGACGATTTTGTCGCAGCGTGAAAGGTTCCCTGCCGCGAAGTTCTGCCCGACAAAGGTGATGGCGGCCTGAGAAAACGCGTTGATGATGAAGTAGGTGTAGTACTCGAAGTTGAGCGCAGCGGTCGAGCCCGCGATCGCATCGGTGCCGAAGCTGTTGATCGACGTCTGAATGATGATGTTCGATACCGCGAACACGACGCCCTGCAAACCCGAGGGCACGCCGATGTAGAGAATCTGGTGCAGGGCCCGCTGGTCGACGCGAAGCTCCCGCACGTTCAGGCGGAAGTCTTCCTCTTCGTGCATGAGCATCACAATCACGATCGCCGCGGCGAGTGCGTAGGCGGCAACGGTGGCGGCGGCGACTCCCGCGGCGCCCAGGTGAAGGACTGACACGGCGAATATGTCGAGCACGGCGTTCGCCACCGCGGAGATGGCGAGCGCATAGAGCGGACGCCGCGTGTCGCCCTTTGCGCGCAGGATTGCCGAGCCGAAATTGAACACGAGGAAAAAGGCGACGCCGGCGAAATAGATTCGCAGGTAGCTAACCGATTCGGCGCGCGCTTCGTCGGGGATCCCCACGCTGTCTACGAGGAAGCCTGCGATGGCGATGCCGATCACGGTTACCAACACGGCGGAGACAATCGCGATCACCGCGGTGGTGTGCACGGCGGCGCGGATTTTCGAGCGGTCGCCTTGCCCGATCCGTATGGCGATCGTTGCGTTCGTGCCGATCGAGACTCCTACGAAAAAGCTGATGAACAACGCGACCAAGGGCGATACGCCGCCGATTGCGGCGAGCTCGGTGGAGCCGAGGAGGCGTCCGGCGACGATGGCGTCGGTTGAGTTGAACAGCTGCTGGAAGATGCTCGAGAAGGCCAGCGGAATGGCGAAGAGGAAGAGCTTGCCCACAAGCGGCCCATGCAGCATGTCGATGCTGTTGCGGTTCGCCTTCTTCTCCACAGTGTTTTGCGACGACATTCGAAATCCCCCAGATATCTCAATCGCTTGATAGTGACGCGCTCGCGCATTCGCGTTATTACGCCCGCGCGCAGTCGCCGAATTTCCTTTCTACCGCGCTGCGGGAGGTTGCGCAAGGGAGAAGCGGTGTGAAGTTAAGCGAGCGGTACCTTTATGCTCGCGGGGGTGATGACGTCGTAGCGCACCGCTTTGCCGGCGAGCGAATGGCTCGGCTTCACGCCCGCGAGATGCGGGCCTTTCGCAGGGCGCTTCACGACCACTTTGCGCGGGGAGGCGGAAATGGCTGCGGCGAGGAGCGCCCCTTCGTTTTGGCAGGGCGCTTCAAGATGGTGGATGAGCTGGAACTTCTTCTTCACGGCGGCGCTCTTGCGGCGCTCGGGGAACATGGGGTCAAGATAGATCACGTCGGGCGTGTCCCCAAGATGGGTCATGGCCTCGATGCTGTCTTCCTCGAAGAGCTCCATGCGGCGCGCGATGTCGGCGAGCTTAGGGTCGGCCTGCGCACGGGCGAGCGCGTCGCGCACGAGGGCCGCGATGGTGGGGTCCGACTCGTACATGCGCACGCGGAACCCAGCAGCGGCCAGGAGAAACGAGTCCTCGCCAAGCCCTGCCGTAGCGTCGATCGCCCACGGCTCGGTGCAGCCGCGGACCTTTGCCGCACGGACGAGGAGCTCGCTTGCAAGACGGCCCTTCCGGACGCGGGGGAGCAGCTGCGAGAAGTCGCCGCGAAGCTCCATCCCGCCGCCGACGAGGGCGAGCCCACGCTCGTCGCGCTGAAGCGACGCGGCGCAGGCCTCATCGCTTTCCGCTAATTCGATCTGTTGGTTGCTTTTCCTCATGGGATAGCATTCTAGCGTGTTTTTCCCGATAATGCGCTATCCGCGGGCAACGTGGCGGGGGTACCACTTTTGGAACCATGCGGTGAAGACGCCCATCAGCGCGGGGAGGACCGAGTTGATCGCGCCGACGAGGCTGGCGGCGTCCGTCTGCATGATGTAGTACGTCCAGACGGGCGTGACCAGGTAGAGGATTCCCCACGCTGCGGTCAGGATGCGGTTCGTCCTCATGAAGATCGGGTTGCGCAGCGCCGCGTCGCCGTTGTAGCTGTTCTTCGAGTAATGCGCGGTCAGCGGCACCTTCGTGAAGCAGGAGAGCGTCCAGATCAGCCCGAACAGAAGATACGATGCGGGAATCACCAGGATGGGAGGGGCTCCTGCCAAAAGCGCGACGGAGCACGCGCCAACCCCCAAGCCCGAGATCTGGTCGTAAAGGGTGGCCTTCGTTCGATGCATCAATACGGGCAGCAGCGCGCATACCGCCACGCTGGCAAGACTGCCCCAGAAGCCGTCGATGGAGGCTGCGATCCAAAAGACGATCCAGGGGATGAGGAGCAGCATCATGTTGGTTTTCGGCTCGGCCTCGTTCTTGGCGTGCGCTGTCGTGCTGCCCGCTGAGTCCGCGTCCGTGCCCGCGTCCATGTTGCCCGTGCCGCCCGCCGTGCCTGCGTTCGCGGCCCCGAAATACTCATCCCAGTGCATCATCAGGTCGAAGTCGCCCTCGACCGTGTACAAATGCCTCATGAGCGCTTCGTCGCCGGCGATCTCGCCGCTGGCAATCGAGCGCCAAACGCTCAAGGGGGTGTTGATCTGCGTGGTGCAATCCGAGGCAAAGCCCTCGACGGGTTTCTCCTCCACATGGCTTCCGCGCTCGCCAAGGACGATGCGGTAGGTCTTGCCGATGTCGGTGTAGTTCATGTCGAGCACGACGTCGCGCCCCGGCCACGCCTGCCTGCGATAGAGGGCTGCCATCTGGCGCGTGAACACCAGGCTGGGATCTTCCTTCTCGCCCGACTTGCCGACTCCCCAGCTCGCGTCCGCCATCGCCTCGAAGACGTCGCGCGGGAACAGGTTCTGGTCAAGCTTGCTGCGGGTCTCCTCGCGGATGCCGTCGCGCGCGAACTCCTCTCCGGCCTTCCTGACCCAGGAAAGGTACTCGTCGGTGCGCTCCGCCAGCTCGCCCACGCGGAAAAGCTCGCCCTGCCCGCAGAAGAGCGCGGTGTAGCCGCCCTTTCCGCAAAGCCGGTCGAACAGGTCGGTTACACCGCCGTAGTTTCCCTTCGCGGTGTAGAAACCGCAGGTCGAAATCACGACCGTGCGCTTGCCACTCATGTCATAGCGCGACGGGTGCCCGCCGTTTTCCGCCTCCGCGCTCATGAAGGGGAGCGACATGGGAAGCTGCCGATCAATCAGGTTCTTCAGCGGGCCGGGCAGCCCGAAGTAGTACAGCGGGAAGCTCCAGATAACGACGTCGGCCCACAAAATCTTCTCGATGACACCCTGCATGTCGTCGCGGATGCAGCATTTTCCCGGCGTCTTGCTCCAGCAGGAGAAGCAACCCCGGCAGGGCTTGATGTCGAGCGCGCCGACGCTCAGGGTCTCGATTGCGGGCGCCTGCCCGTGGGCACCTTCTTCTTGGGCAGTGATTCCTTGGAGGAAAGCGCTGGTCAGACGCCAGGTATTGCTTCGCTCGCCCTTGGGGCTGCCGTTGATTGTCAGGATTCTCATTTCGCGCTCCTCAGTTCGGCGGCGCAGTGCTCGGCCCAGTCGATGTGCATCTGCAGGCTTCTTCTGCCGAAGTCGGCGGTCATCTTCCAGTACGGGCTTCGGTCCTCAAGGCCGAGCTCGTCTTCGAATTAGTCGATGATATACCACAAACGGAATATGGGAAGAGGCCGCCAGGTAAATGTTGCGTAAGGTCGAAGCTGTGCCGCGCATTTTCAAAGGGGGTCCTGCCAGAATTCGGGCAGTTTTCATCATATCGGGAAGGCGGGGCTTGGGGGAAGGGGAGGTCCATCGAGAGGCATGTCTCGCTGACCTGGCATTATGCTTCTGTGCCGCCCGCACTCGCTTGCCGCAGGAATCGGACAGCGCTTTGCGAGCGACCTTCGGTGATGAAAACCACCCGATTTCTGGCAGGTTGGGGTGGCTTTTGTGACACGCCTCCTGCTTTTGGCGGCCTGAGCTCATTCCGTGGAAGACGGCGCAGCACGTTAGCGCTAGAATTGGTGCAATTGTCTCAAGGCCCAGGGCAAAGCTCCAAGCCCAAGCCCCAACCCCAAGCCCCGCCCGAGGCCAAAGGGAAAACGAAACCAGAGGAGAGACACGTGGCACAGGACTTCTTCGACCTGCTCTACAACGGCTATACCGGCGAGTACCAGCTGATGAGCTCGCTGTACCGCAACGGCCTCGACGCGCTGCGCCCGCCCGCCGACATGGGAATCGATGTGGTGTCGCTCAACCTCAAGCAGCAGCTCGAGCATCCCGGCACGGCTCCCGAGACGTTCTTTTTCCAGGTGAAAACGGCGGTGACGAACGTGAGCGAGGCTGCCGACCGTCCCGGCGCGATCGCGACGGTGGAGTTCAAGCTCAAGCAAAGCGAAGTGGACCTGCTCGCCTGCTCGCGCGACCGCGCGCTGTTCTGCTACGTCTACAACTACGAGGCCGATTCGCTCACGGACGCGTTCGAAGCGCCGTTCATCTGCTTCTGGCTCGACGGTACTCTCCTCGAGAAGGTTCGCAGCGGCGGCGCGTTCTTTCGCAAAGAGGGCGAGCCTAAGCTGACGCTCGCCTGCCAGCTGCGCAAACCGAAGCACGAATACGGCCACTGGCACGCGGTGGTGGTGGACGAGAAGGGCAGCAAGGTCGAGGGCGGCTACCTCGGCGTTGTCGGCGGCTCAGGATACCCGGCAGACGACGAGGCGGATCACTACAGCGTGGTCGGCTATCTCAAGTACGCGCGCAGCTGCTCGGGTGTCGCCGAGAAGTCGGACTCTCCGACGCAATAGAAGGGGAAATTTGCCCAGTTCGTGGGCTTCTTGGCCGAAACATGCCCGTGTGCTGTGCAAGGTGCTAGCATGGTGGGCAGGATTCGACGACGAAGGCGCCCGCGCGGCGCCTTTTTCAGGAGAGGAGGCCGCAAGGATATGTCGACGGGTGCGATCAAGCGACACTACGAGAAGGTGATCGCGGCATGTTGCTTCCTCATCCTGTTCACGAACGTCGGCCTGCCCTCCACCTCGTTTTCCGTGTTCCAGCCTTATCTGGTCGATCTGCCTGGCGTTGGCAACACCGGCGGCTCGATCATCATCTCGGTACGTACGTTCGTGTCGCTGATTGGCATGCTCGTGGTCGGGCGCTATTATGACCTGCTCAACTGCCGTATCGGTGCGTTTCTCGCATCGCTGTGCGTCTGCGCGGGCTTCTTTCTCTATTCGCAGAACACGGGAAGCTTCATCGGGCTGTGCGCGGGCTCGGTGTTCACGGGGCTCGGGTACGGCTTGGGCGGCATGATTGCCTCGACGATGCTGATCAACCGCTGGTTCCGCTCGAACGTCGCCACGGTGGCGGGCATCGCGGCGGTCGGGTCGGGGGTGGCTGCTGTCATCTTGCCGAACGTGGCGGTTGCGCTCATCGGCACGTACTCGCTTTCCGCGGCGTTCCTCTTCGAGTCGGCCCTCGCGCTTGTCCTCGGGGTGCTCGTCTTCTTGCTTCTGCGCAACTATCCGCGCGACCTGGGGCTTGAGCCTTACGAAGCGCCCGAGGGGAAGAAGGCGGGCAAGCCCGGCCGCGCCCGCGCCGCTCGTCGCAACCGCAACGTCCCCGCGAAGCTCGCGCCGCTCGTGCTGGTCGCAATGACGTTCGTCGGCTGCATCTCCGTCGGCGGCACGAGCTATCTGGCCGTGCTGTTCACCTCGGAGGGCTTTTCCGCCGAGGGTGCGGCGGCGCTCGTGGCGCTGTGCGGCGGCTGCCTTACGGTCGCCAAGCTCGCAAGCGGGGTCGTGTTCGACCGCGTCGGGACGAAGCGCGGCTCGATGTTCTTTTTCGCCCTGTTCATCGGCGGCACGCTGTTGCTCTGTTTGTCGGATATGGGGAACGTGGGGCTTGCGGGCGTTGGCGTGTTCCTTTACGGCCTCGGGCTCTCCCTCGGCACGGTGGGCATATCCGTTTGGTCGATCGAGCTCGCGCCGAAGGGGCGCGAGGCCAAGACGATCAAGAACTTCCAGCTCTGCTATGCGCTCGGCGGGTTCATCTTCACGTTCCTCCCCGGCTTTTTGGCAGAAGCGTTCGGAACCTATCTTGTTACGTACGTGATTTTGCTCGCGATGATCGCGTTCGCCGCCATGGTCGTCGTGGGTGTGTACCTTTTGGGAGACCGTCGGGTTTCTGATAGCATACGTTCGTAACACGCAACGGTTCCACGACAAGGAGCGGCAATGACCGACGATCCGATCACCTCACCTGACGCGCAGCAGGCGCCGGTATCTCCCGCGGGCACGCGACCTGCGCCCATTACCGACGAGCAGCTCCGCGAGATGATGCGCGACGAGGAACCTTCTTTTCTCGAGCGCAACTCGGGGCGTGTGGTGACGCTTGCGCTGATTGCGGTGAACGTGGTGTGTTTCGTGGCGGAGATGCTCATCTCGGGCACGGGCCAGGACATCTCGATTCTCACATTGGTCCAGATGGGAGCCATGTACGCCCCGATGGTGCAAGGCCCTGCCGACCTGTACCGCTTCGTTGCGCCCATGTTTTTACACATGGACCTCATGCATCTTCTGTTCAACATGGTCGCGCTCTACAGCGTGGGCGAGCTTTTGGAACGCGTGCTTGGGCGCGGGAACTTCCTTTTGCTCTATTTCGTCGCGGGCATCACGGGCAATGTTGGCTCCTACGCGGTCGACATGGCGCAAGGTGGCGGGCTGTCTGTTTCCGCCGGTGCCTCGACAAGCGTGTTCGGCCTGTTCGTAGCTGTGGCGCTTCTGTGCGTCCTCGTTCGCGGCAACCGAGCGGTCTTCCGCGACTTCTCGAAGAGCATGCTCTCGATCATCGCGGTGAACGTCATCTACACGCTGCTTGTGCCGAACATCTCGATCAGCGGCCACCTGGGTGGTGCCATCGGCGGCGCGATTGCGATGCTGCTGCTTCCTGCGGCGAGCCTTCGCACCCCGCGTTCGGTCCGCATCGTCGTGGCCGTGCTGTGGGTGGGGGCCGTCGCTGCCGTCCTCGTCTGGGGCGGCGTTTTCTAGAAAGCAATCGATGGGAATGCGGCGTGCTGTGCGGGATGAGCCGCTTTTGCTGGATGCGCTCCCGCTGTCGCTCGCGTTGCGCCCGCGCTTGCCGAGCGCCTCTGTTGCGCGAGCGCGCATCGCGCGGGCGCCTGCCCTGCCGATGCGCGCTGGTTCGATCGTGTCAGTTTTCGCGCAGGTAAAAGCTTGCGAGCTGGATGCCGTAATCGTAGCTGGAAACCGCTTCGAAGATGCCCGCCGCGATAGAAGGTTACGAATTTGTTTCGGCGGGCGCGCCGATTGGATGGCTCGGGTGCGGGGAGCCTCGCTTGTCGGGGCGTGGGCTTGGAGGCTTGGCTTCGAGGTGTGCGCGCCGACTGGTGGGATAATTTGGCGCCTACGAGCGAGGGGTTGCGTCGGGGCATGTGATGGTTTGGCGCCTATGAGTTTGGCGTCGTGGCTCCGGAGCGCTTCGAGAGCATGCTTGGCGCCTGCGGGTTGTTGCCTTGCTGCTATGCGCGAAGGGACTCGAACGCGCCTTCGATGAGGGCTTGGCCTGCAGAGCCCATCGCGCAGGCGAGGGCTGCGAGCTCGTTTAAGGTGAGCGTGCCAGGGTGGCGCTCCACTTGGGCGTATTCCGATATCGGCAAATCGATAGCGTCCGCACATTGCTGTGTCGTTAGCCCCGATATCTCGCGTGCGCGCGTGAGCCAGTTTTTCACGCCGCCTCCCTTCCCGTGAATTTGGCGCTATTAAGTTTAACGGGTAACAAGGCCTCGTCAATCGAGGGAATATGCAAGTTTGGTAGCATTGTTGCGGCAATGGGAGGTGCGCGTGGGCGATACGACGGACAATGCGATCGGCAACAACATCAGGGCGGTGCGCGTTGATGCGGGGCTGACCCAAACCGAGTTTGCGAAGCGCCTCCAAGTTTCTCAGACCACGGTTTCGTCGTGGGAGACGGGCAGCTCGCAACCTCGTCGCAGCAACCTCTTCATCCTGCTCAGCGAATTTCCCGGCCTCACCCTTGAGGATATCAACAGCGAGAAGAACGGTTTTGCTCGCCGGTCTCTTCGCCGCTCGAGCGATTCGCAACCTGAGCAAGCGCCATTGCTCGGGCGCGTGGCTGCGGGAGCTCCGCGCGACGCGTTCCCTATCGAGGAATACGTCGCTGTGCCGCATTCGCTGCACGAGCGTTACCCGAACGCGTTTTTCCTGCGCGTGTCCGGCGAATCGATGAATCGTGTGCTGCCGAACGGCTGCCTCGCGCTCGTTGTGCCCGAGTCCGAGGTGGTCAATGGGCACGTGTATGTGTTCGGGACGGAGAGCGGCGACTTCACGGTGAAGCGTGCAAGCGTCACCGAAGACCGCATAACGCTCATGCCCGATTCCTACCTTCCCGGATACGAGCCGATCGAGTTCACCCGAAGCGGCGAACACCCCCTCCCGCGCGTGATCGGACGGGTGGTGTGGTTCACCATGCCGGAGAGATTCCGCGTCTAGCTCTCACGGCCGGCGGACGTTCGCGCGCCCTCTTCTCGCAATCCCAGTTTAAAGGACGCGAAGGCAAGTCGCCGTGCCGCGTGCGCCAATCTTCCTGTAAAGGCGCGGCGGGTGCGTCTTGGCGGGGCAGGCGCGTTTGGGTGGGGCAGGCGCGTCTTCGCCGCCGCTGCGAAAACGGCCGCATGGCATCGGTTGCCTGGAAATCGTCTTGGTCCCGTTCCTCTCTTATCTCGAAATCGACTCGTCGTGGACAAAAACCACCGATATGTGAGGAGTTGCACTAGGGAAACTTTATGTTGAAATTTCTGAACTGGGAAAATGCGTGAGGCGAGTTCGCATATCTCCTCCTTCCCCTTCGAAAGGCACACATATCGGCCTTTATTGTCCACGACTTCACGAATTCGGGAAAGAAGCTTGCTCGCGCGGCGCCGATTTTGATGTGGGGGCGCGGTGGAAGTGGGCGCGCCGCGTGGCATCGCGCTTATACTTGGGGTATGGCTAACAACGATCAGGGATACGATCCGTTCGAGCCGGGCCATTCCACGCCCGAGTTCGAGCAGTTCGCACGCGAAAATCAAAAATATCGGAAGGCGAGTCACGCTCGCGGCGGCGCGGGTGGACAAAAGCGCATGCCATCGTCGGGTGCGCGCTCGCGCTCGGCTGCTGCGGGCGGTGCAGGGCCGCGGGCAGCGGGTTCTCGTAATGCGAACTCGCGCGTGGCCAGCTCCCGCAGCGGCTCGCCTCGTGCGGCTGCTCCTGCGGGAAGGGGCGGCTCGCCGTCTTCCGGCGGCTCGGGCAAGCACGCTTCGCGCGGCGCAGGCAAGACGCTACCGCAGACGCGTGCTGCCGACAGCCGCAAAACGGCAGGTCGTGCGGCTGCCCCTATGGGGAAGGCGCCCTCGCGCTCGTCGCGGCCCGCATCCCCGCAGCCGCCCCTGCAAACTCCCGAACCTCAGCCCGTGCTCGCTCGTGCGCACGGCAAGGCGCACAATGTCGTAGGGGTTCTCGTCTGCGTGCTGCTGGCGATTGCACTCGAGGTGTTCGGCTACAACTTCCAGTTCTTCTACTCCATGACCTATCCCGATGCGGGAAGCTATCTCGTCAATGGCGCGCAGCCCTCGCAAGTGGGCACGATTACGCTCGATTCCTCGTCGAGCTCGTTTGAGATCACGGGGCTCAACTCCACCGTGCGCTCCATCCACTTCACGCCGGTGCTCTCCGATGCCGCCGGTGCCGCGAAGGCGACCGACAGCAAGATCCAGGTCGTCATCTCGCTCGCCGACGAGGGCAACGCGAACTACTACGCGAACCCGGCCGTGTCGGTCGACCCCGCCGACCCCGCGACTACCTACATCTCGCTCGATCCCGCTGGCAAGTGCCATTCCATCAAGGTGAACATGACGAACCTCGCGGACATCGGCGCAGTTCAGGTGTCGGGCATCTCGCTCAATCAGAAGGTTCCGTTCGATTTTGACCCGCTGCGTGCAGCGTCGGTGCTGGCCATCCTGCTCGTGCTCTTCGCGCTGCGCCCTGCGTCGGGCCTCTACAGCCGCGTTCGCGACTCGCGCCTGACGAGCCACCGTATCCTTATCGTCGCACTCGTCGCCGTGCAGTGCGTGGTCGTGCTTGCGCTCGTGCTGTCAAACTCGCACTACGTGTCCTTGACGCAAACGCCGTCCTACGAGAACCAGTTTCAGTACCAAAAGCTCGCCGTCGCGCTCACGCAGGGGCATTTGTTCCTGAACGACGTGCCTTCCGACGCGCTGCAGGCGATGGCGAACCCCTACGATACGCAGGCGCGCGCGGCGCAGGGCGTGCCTTATCTTTGGGACCATGCGTACTTCCACGGGAAGTATTACGTTTACTTCGGCATCCTGCCGTGCCTTGTGTTCTACGTGCCGTGGCTGCTCGTGACGCACACGGGCTTTCCGACGTGGCTCGGCGTCGCCATCTGCGATTGCGTCTATGCGGCAGGGCTTATGTACCTGCTCTCGGCGGTGTGCCGCCGCTGGTTCCCGCGCACGTCAATCGGGGTGCTCGTGGTGCTCGACGTGATGCTGTTCATCGCGGGCGGCGGCATTATCCTCGCGCGCACGCCGTCGATGTACTTCATGCCCGAGGCGATGTCGCTCGCGCTCGTTTCGTGGGGCCTGGGGCTGTGGGTTTCGGGCACCTCGCGCGGCTATATCGAGCGGGGGAAGATCGTGCTCGGCGCGCTGCTCATCGCGCTCACCATGGCTTCCCGACCGCAGATGGTGCTCTCCGCGGTGTTCGGCCTCGTCCTTTTCTGGCCGTTTTTGCGCGACTCGAAGGGCGATCGCGGGGCCAGACGTAATGTCATGGGCGTCTTCAAGGTGGCGATGGTGCCGTTTGTGCTGGTCGCCGTTGCGGTGCTGGCTTACAACGCCGCGCGATTCGGCTCGCCGTTCGACTTCGGCGCGAACTACAACCTCACCACGAACGATATGACCCATCGAGGGTTCCACCTCGACCGCATCCCGTTCGGGCTCTACGCATACCTCTTCCAGCCGCCCGTGTTCGGTAGCCAATTCCCGTTCCTGCGGCAGGCCTACCTCGACCCGGCGTACCAGGGCATCACAATCTACGAGCCCATGTTCGGCGGCTACTTCTTCCTGTACCCGATGACGCTGGCCATTTTGGGGATCGCCATCGGCCGCGTGCGCGCTCACTTAAAGGAACAGCGCCTCATGCCGCTGTTCGTGGCGCTTGTGTGTGTGGCGTTCGCGCTGTGCATCTTCGATTTGCAAGGTGCGGGCATCCTCATGCGCTACGTGTGCGATTTCGGGTTGTTCTTCGCACTGGCGGGCGCGATTGTGTTCCTTGCGCTTCTGCAGGTCAAGAGTGAAAAGCGCCTCACGAAAGATTGGACGACGCAATTCTCTGCCGTAGGCTCGCGCGGGGCTGTCGCGGCGGCGGGCGAGGGCGCAGAAACCGTATCGGTGTACCGTATCTCGCTATACTTTATGTTCGCGACGCTTGTGCTCATGGTGATCATGAACGTGATGCTCTGGAATGTTTTCGGCATGTATTGATGTCGGCGCGTCCCCCGCTGTTCCTCGCTTGGTTTCGCCACTTTGCGTGTATTCCCTTGCATATACCCCTAGAGGGTATATAATGCCGACTGAAAGATACCTCCAGGGGGTATGTGAAAGAAAGGAAAGGTTGCGATGGCGAAGGCTAACGGCAAATGCACGGTAGAGGATGCGGACAAGGTCTCGGCTGATCGTGAGCACGCCGCATGCGAAAGCAAGGGCGCGCGTGCGCAAAACTGCTGCTGCCACCATAAGGCAACGCCGCGCTCCGAGGAGTTCCAGCGTGACCTGCAGAAGCGCCTCAACCGGGCAATCGGCCAGCTCAACGGCGTGAAAGCCATGATTGACGACAACCGCTACTGCGGGGACGTCCTAACGCAGCTCGCCGCCGCGGAGTCCGCCGTGCATTCCATTTCCGCCATCCTTCTGCAAAACCACCTGGAAACCTGCGTCGTCGAGCAAATCGAGGCGGGCAACACCGCCATCATCGACGAGGCGATGCAGCTCATCAAGAAGTTTGCGAGGTAGAAGATGACGCAAAAGCAAACCTTCGACGTTTCGGGTATGACGTGCGCCGCTTGCTCAGCCCGCGTCGAGAAGACGACCTCGGGCGTCGCCGGCGTCGAGCACGCTGTGGTGAACCTGCTAAAGAACTCGATGGAGGTGGAATACGACGGCAATCCCGCCACGCTCACCGCGATCAGCGCGGCGGTCGAGAAGGCGGGCTACGGAGCCGTGCCCCGAGTCGAGGCTGGCGCAGTCGCAGGTGCCCCGAGCAGTCCTGCCTCCCCGTCCGCCGCGCGGGAAAACGCCGCCGCAAAGGAGGCGGCGCACGTGCGCATGCGGCTCATCGTGTCGTTCGTGTTCACCATCCCCTTGTTCTACTTATCCATGGGCCACATGTTCGGATGGCCCTTGCCCGCTTTTTTCCTGGGCCATGAGAACATGCTTACGTTCGCGTTTACCCAGTTCCTGCTCTTGCTGCCCGTGATCTTCGTGAACTTCAAGTTCTTCCGCGTGGGCTTCAAGACGCTCTTCCACGGCTCGCCGAACATGGACTCGCTCATCGCGCTCGGCTCGACGGCGTCGACGGTCTACGGCATCGTCGCGATCTACCGCATCGGCTGGGGGATGGGCCACGGCGACATCGATTTCGCGCACATGGCGGCGATGGATTTGTACTTTGAGTCGGCGGCGATGATCCTCACGCTGATCACGCTTGGCAAGTACTTCGAGGCGCGCGCGAAGGGGAAGACCACCGACGCGATTGCGCAGCTCATGGACCTGTCGCCTAAGACGGCGATCCGCCGCAACGCCAATGGCGTCGAGGAAGAGGTTCCCGCCGAGCAGGTGCGCCCGGGAGATATCCTCATCGTTCGCGCCGGCGCGAGCGTGCCTGTCGACGGAGTGGTGATCGAAGGCGCGGGCACGGTCGATGAGTCCGTCATCACGGGCGAGAGCGTGCCGGTGGAAAAGGGCGTGGGAGCTGCGGTTACGGGTGCGACGGTGAACCGCACGGGATGGTTTGCCATGCGCGCCGAGCGCGTGGGCGCCGACACCGTGCTCGCAGGGATCGTGCGCATGGTCGATGAGGCAACAAGCTCTAAGGCCCCTATCGAAAAGCTCGCCGACAAAATCTCGGGAGTGTTCGTGCCCGTGGTCATCGCGACCGCGCTTCTCACCTTCGTCATTTGGTTGTTCGTCGGTGCGGGCGTGGCGACCGCGCTTTCCCACGCGATCAGCGTGCTCGTCATCTCATGCCCCTGCGCTCTGGGCCTTGCCACTCCGACCGCCATCATGGTGGGGACGGGACGCGGCGCCGCGAACGGCATTCTCGTGAAGTCGGCCGAGGCGCTGCAGACCGCGCACGATGTGAAGACGGTCGTGCTCGACAAGACGGGGACCATCACGAAGGGCGCGCCGGAGGTGTGCGAGGTGCTGGTGGCTGAAGGAGCCTCGGCGCTCGCTTCGGACGCCGCAGGTCGTGTCGGTGGAGCCCCGAGCATGGCAGATGGCTTCGGCGGCGCTCAGTCGCTCAGCAGTCCTGGCTCGCACGAGCAGTCCACTGGACTGTTCGGCTCGTGCGGAACTCGCTTTGTGAGCGCAGCCGGAGCCATCGACGAGCTGAATTGCAATGATGCGGCAGCCACTTTCCTTTCCCTTGCGTACTCCCTCGAGAAGCGCTCGGAGCACCCGTTGGCCCAGGCTATCGTGGTATACGCTGAGGCGCACGGCGTCACAGCCGAGGAGGTCGAGGCCTTCGAGCAAGTCCCTGGCGGCGGACTTCGCGGTCAGGTTGCGGGGCGTGCGTGCCTCGCCGGTAACGCGCGGCTCATGGGGGAGGGCTGCATCGACATCGCAGGGGCGGAAGGAGAGGCGCAGCGCCTTGCCGACGAGGGCAAGACGGTGCTCTTCTTCGCGGTCGACGGTGCGCTCGCGGGCCTTATCGCGCTGGCGGATGAGCCCAAGCCTCGAAGCGCTTCGGCGCTCGCCGAGCTTTCTCGCATGGGCATCCGCACTGTCATGCTTACCGGTGACAACGAGCGCACGGCGCACGCTATCCAGAAGCGCGTCGGTGCAGACGACGTCATCGCTGGCGTGCTGCCTCAGGGTAAGGAAAAAGTTATTCGCGACCTGCAAAAACAGGGGACAGTTGCCATGGTGGGCGACGGCGTGAACGACGCTCCCGCCCTCGCGCGCGCCGATGTCGGCATCGCGATCGGCGCGGGCACCGACATCGCCATCGACAGCGCCGACATCGTGCTCATGAAAAGCGACCTGGCAGATGTGCCTGCGGCGATCTCGCTTTCGCGCGCGACCATGCGCAATATCAAGCAGAACCTGTTTTGGGCGCTCATTTACAATGTGATTTGCATCCCCGTGGCGGCGGGCGCGCTCTCGTTCGCGGGCGTAACGTTAAACCCCATGATCGCCGCGGCGGCAATGTCGTGCAGCTCGGTGTGCGTGGTGTCGAACGCGCTTCGCCTTCGCGGCTGGAAGCCTGTGGTGTTCGGCGAGGCGGCATCGGCGCTGGAACCCGAGGCTGCACCCGACGCCGCGCCCGAGGCTACGCTCGCAAGCGAGGCGGGTGTGCCCACGATGGACGAGCCCTCTGCGGAAGACGGCGATGGTTCGCCTGTTTCCGCTGGTCATAGTGAAAGAGTACAAACCGTGAAACCGAAGGAGATCACCATGGAAAAGAAGCTGTCCGTTGAAGGAATGATGTGCCAGCATTGCGTCGCCCACGTGAAGAAGGCGCTTGAGGGCGTCGAGGGTGTGGAAGAGGCCGTGGTCGACCTTGACTCCAACAGCGCGACGGCGAAGCTCTCTGCCGACGTGGCCGACCAGGTGCTTGTCGACGCTATCGTCGATGCGGGATACGAAGCGAAGGTCGTCGAGTAGCAAGACGCCTCCTTCGTGGTCAAAAGAAAGAGTTGTGCGTTGTTGGTGACTCGCTAAAGTGACATTCCCTCTGTAGTTACACCCCACATTACCAAAATCTGGGGTGTAACTGAGACAATTCTCGACTCCCACCCATTTGAAAGAAGCGAACGAGTGCGCATATCTCGCTCAGTTGACCACGAACTTGCCCTACTGCTCCACGAGGCGTTGCGAACACCTATCTATGGTGCGCTTTTGAGGGCAAGCCACGCCCCCGCCCCCCTAATTCGCCAAAGTCCACCGGAAGGAACGCACTCATGGCTGAAAACGCCGAACCGAACACAACCCCCGCACCTGATGGGCGCCCGCTCGTTGCGCGAACATCCCCTCTCGAGGATCGATGGGGAAGGCTCTCCATCGTGTTCGGCCAGGACGGCGTCGAGCTTCTTGCTGGCAAGAAAGTGCTCCTCTTCGGTTTGGGCGGTGTCGGCTCGAACTGCCTTGAGCCCCTCGCGCGCGGCGGTATCGGATCGTTTGTGCTGGTCGATTGTGACGTTGTGCAGCCCTCGAACGTGAACCGCCAGGCGGTTGCTTGGGAGAGCACCATCGGTCGACGCAAGACGGACGTTGCGCGCGAGATGGTGCGCGCGATCAACCCCGAAGCTCAGGTGGAAACGGTCGACGAGTTCGTCCTGACCGAGAACCTGCCCGCCTTCCTCGATGCGCACAGCGACGTCGACTTCGTGATCGACGCAATCGACACGGTCTCGGCGAAAATCGCCCTCGCGAAGCTGTGCGAGGAGCGGGGTCTTCCGCTCGTGTGCTCGGCGGGCGCTGCGGATCGTTTCTTTCCCGAGCGCCTTTCGTTTGCGAACATCTACGATACGCATGATTGCGGACTTTGCCGCATCTTGCGCAAAGAGGCGCGCAAGCTCGGCATCAAGCGCTGGACCATCCTGTACTCCGATGAGCCCTCGGCGCGCGAGCTTTTGGGCACCCAGCGCCTGCCCGAGCCCGAGCAGGCGCCCGGTGAGCGTCGCCGGAAGCTTCCGCTCGGCACTACTTCCTGGATGCCTCCCATCATGGGACAAATGATTGCGGGCTATGTGATCTGCTCGCTTATGGGTTTGGAAAACGGCGGGCGATCGCTATGATGGAGGGGATCCCGCTCATCGACGCGCACTGCCACCTGGACTTTGCGGGCAATGCGGCGGAACTTGCCGCTGCGTATGCCGCATGTGGCGGCGCGCTTTCGGGAACCTGCGATCCGCGGGATTTCGAACGGGTGCGCACGATGCTCGCCCCCTGCGCCCCGCGCGTGCGGGTTGGCTTGGGGCTTCATCCGTGGTGGGTTGCCGATGGCACCTGCGGGGAAGGGGAAATCGCGCTGTTCGAGCGCTTGGCTCCCACCGCGCCCCTGATCTCGGAGGTGGGGCTCGACTTCCAGCCGCGGCGAGCGGAGACGCGCGATGCGCAGATCGCGGCGTTCGAGCGCGTATGCCTTGCTGCCGCTCGCCCGTTTGGGGATGGGAAGGCCGCGGGGCGGTGCACCGCAAGCTCATCCGCGGAATTCCCGCGACGCATTATGTCCATCCACTCATCGGCGGCAGCGATGTGTACGCTCGATGTGCTCGAGCGCACGGGGTGTCTCGATGCTTGCATCTGCATCTTCCACTGGTTCTCTGGCTCGCAAGAGGAGCTGAACCGCGCAATCGAGGCGGGATGCCTCTTCTCCGTGAACGAGCGCATGCTCAAAACGAAGCGCGGCCGTGCCTATGCGCGCGCCATTCCCGAAGAGCGCCTGCTCATTGAGACTGACTTCCCGAGCAAGCCGACCCCTATGGCGATTCCCCAAGACGTCTCCCCGCGCCTCGAGCGCACGATGTCGTTACTTGCTGAAGCGCGCGGCGCCGACGAGCGCTTGTTGGCCTCGGCCATCGCCGACGCAAGCGAGCGCATTCTCCTCTCATAAGGAAAAGTGAGGCTATCCCTCAAAGGGGACAGGTATAGCGACAAGCGCAAGAAGGTTATCATTTCGCCAAAATGCAGTCGACTTCAGTTAGAAGCCTTAGTAATATCCCAATTGTAAGATCCTGAGTCAAGACGCCATAACAGTTTCCTGCAGCTAACTTTATGAAGTTTTCATGAACTAACTTAAAAAGGAAGCAAATCGATAGTTTAAAAGTTAGTGAAGGGTTACAGTGGCTCGGTGCACTTAGAGTTACCCATATGTAACTTGTGGCCGAGCTTAGCCGACAGGCTGCCGACGGTTTGTCAAAAACAATGAGGAAGCTCACCGTCAGTCGAAAAGCCGTCCCAAGTTTCTCGAGAGGTAACAGCCCTAATGTGGAAATGGCGAGGAAAGGAAGTGGGATGGAAAATAATTCGCAACCGAACGATAAGGGAGCCGCGAGAGCGAGCCTTTCGCGCAAGGATCCCCTGGTGGCGGCCCTGCCGCGTCGTGCCACAAATGTAGTTTTGGCGGCAACGCTGGCTGCAAGCATGGTGCCTTCGGCGGCGTTTGCGTCGTTCATGGACGAAGTGAACCAAGCCATGACGCAGAACCAGGGCGAGGTTTCTCAGAACCAAGACGCCATTGACCAGGCGGACGAACTGTATGCGCAATCCGTGGCTGAAGAGGGAACGAGCTCTGCGGTTCAGACCTTGGCTACAACCGCCGACGATACGGCAGCATCCCTTGACCATGCGAACCTGCCCGATGGTCAGTATAGCGTGAACATCAAGATGATGAACGCCAACAGAAAGCAGGTGTCCATGGCCAACGGCGCCGTGGGCAATGTGGTGGGCGATGACTATTGGCATCAGATGACGCTTGACGTGGTGAACGGCGAGTACTGGTTGACCATGCGTTGGGTGCCGCTTGACCGTATGCTCGGGAGCACGCACTTCGTCGGCTATCTGGCGAACCTGTCCTACTTTGAGGACTACACGACTACGCCGTACATCAAGGGCACGCAGGTCGACGCCAAGGTGCTCGCGCTATGTCAACGAAGACGGGACGCCTGTCTACGACAGCTACAACGACCCGTCGTCGTCTTCGTTTGTCGGAAACAACGTGTACCCGAAGGACGTGCAGATCAAGATCTCGGGCAGCGCTCTCGAGGACGGCTATCAGCCAGTGCATGTGTTCGTGCCGGTCATGGAGGCCATCATGACGGGTGCTGGCGACCAGAACTGCTATGTGCAGCTGGATTGGGACACTCTGTCGACGAACTACCTTTCCGCGGATAAAAGCGAGTTGAAGAAATCTCTCGATGTGGCCAACGCCACCGAGCAGGGGTCTAAAAGCGATGACGCATGGAGTGCTCTTGAGGCGGCCATCGCAACTGCCCAAGGTGTCTACGACAACGCCTCCGCCACCCAAGATGATGTGAACAACGCCACCACCGCGCTCGACGCTGCCGTAAAAACCTTCCAGGATTCGGCGGATGTTTCCTCGAATGACCCCTACGAGGGCAAGCTTGAGCAGGGCGTTCGCTACAAGACAGCCCAGCTGCTCTATAACGCCGATGGCAGCGATTTCAAGTCCTCCGATGGCGAGCCCAATGTGCTGAACGGTTTTTGGACCACGTTTGAGACTGTGGACAACGCTGATGGCAAATATGCTGTGACCATTGAGGATCCCTATAATACGGCAACTCCGGCAACCGATCCTGTTGCGGACTCCGTCGCATATGTCGCCTCCGATGGCTCTGTCAAACAAGCGGTTAAGGTGTGCGATCGCCAAAAGGGGTCGGAGAACAGCCGTCAGACGGAATGGGTGGTGTATACCGACAACCTGAACGAGAAGATTCAGCTGAATCTGTCCTACACGATTGATGGTCAGGCGAAAACCCAGACTGTGTATTTGCAGCCGGCAAAAGAAGGCGCGACGCTGGTCACGAGCTTACTCAGCGCTCTTTCCGGAAGCGGCTACATGAAGTCGTCGGATACGAATTACTCGCCGTTGTATCTGGCGATTCAGGATGCGAAGTCCGTCGAGCAGGGCAAAAAGACTGCGGAAGCGTACGCCGCTTTGCAGCAGGCTATTACCGCCGCGCAAACGGTGCTGGACAGCAATAACAAAAAGCAGCCTTCGGTGAACACCGCCACGGAAACCTTGAAGTCGGCGATTGAAACTTTCCAGGATTCCGCGGATTACGTTGACCCGTTTGAGGGCAAGATCGTCCAAGGCGAGATGTATCAGCGCGATGCCGAATTCGTCGATGCATCGGGCAACAAGCTGTCTTCGAACCCTCTGTCCGGTACCGATTGCTTGAGCACGTTCGGTCTGTCAACGGACGGAGATTCCAAGTACTACGTCACATTCAGGAACAACTACAACACCCAATCGAACTTGCGCGACAAGTATCCCCAGGTCACTGCTATCGAGTATAAAGTCGGCAACGTTTCTCAGTCCGCCGTGCTGACCTGCGATCGTTCGGTTGGCAACAACATTCATTACGGCCTTTGGAAGCTCGGTCTTGACGATTTGACCCAGCAGGTTGAGCTGACCGTCCATTACACCACGTCATCTGGCGAGCAGAAGTCTGACGTCATCTACTGCACGCCCCTTAAGGCGGACGCGAAGTTCGGAAAGTATCTGGATGTGGTTTTGGACAAGGCGGTTTGGTGCGTTGCGGCAAAGGGCACGAAGGTGGACTATGCTCCGCTGTACGCTGAAATTCAATCTGCTAAGGCGCTGCAGCAAGGTGATCATTCCGACGAGAAATGGAATGCGCTGCAAGACGCCATTACTGCTGCTCAAACGGTTCTTGATATGGATACCACCGACGGGAACACGCAGGAAAAGCTCGACGCTGCGGTATCGGACCTGCAGGCTGCGGTCGATGAGTTCAACAAGAAGGAGGCCGTCAATTCCTACGAGCTTGAAGTGGGTAAATGGTACGGCGTGTATGGCGGCTACACCGCGAAAAGCGACATGTCGTCTCAGGGCCTGTTCTCCATGTCGGACTACCGTTTCACCGAAGACGGCACTTACGACCTGAATATTTGGTTCCTCGCTACTGAAAAGCCGACAACGGTGAAGTATTCGACCGAAAACGACCTTTCCAAAGCCGAGACCGCATGGATGTCCAGCGCCATGACTGCTCGTTTGAACGTTCCGGAATTGAACAAGCTGTACATGTGGGTTACCTACACGGATTCCGAGGGAACTCTTCATGAGAACGTTCCGTTCACGGTCGACTACAAGTACCTGAGCAAGGGCAATTTCAGCTTGCGCGATAACCAGCTTGATCAGGGCTATCTGTATGCGGCCTTGCAAACCGCCAAGGCAATCGAGTACGGCGAGAAGAGCGATGAGGCTTGGGCTGCTTTGCAGGATGCCGTCGCATCTGCAAC
Organism: Ellagibacter sp.; assembly: GCF_048412355.1. Classification (NCBI taxonomy): domain Bacteria; kingdom Bacillati; phylum Actinomycetota; class Coriobacteriia; order Eggerthellales; family Eggerthellaceae; genus Ellagibacter; species Ellagibacter sp. Next base: position 56,228 of record NZ_DBFSAP010000020.1, on the reverse strand, counting down.
GAAGGTCCAGAAGACAAGCAGTTCCGAGAAGAGCCAAGCCGAGGTCGATAAGGCCACGGCCGATTTGAACGCTGCCATGGAAACCTACAACGCCGCTCCCGATGCGACTTCCCGAACGTATGGCTTGGAGGTTGGGAAGCAGTACTCCAATCTGTACGAGGAGCTGATCGATGCAAACGGAGCAGCTGCCCCCATTGGTGCCGAAAGCCCATTCTATGTGTATGGCCCGTCGTATTCGCTGCAGCAAGACGGAACCTTCTCCATGGAGGTCGATACCCACGACAACGTTGGTTCCAACGCGAATGAAGAAGTGAAGTCGTGCTTGGTCAGTGCTATTAAATGGAATACCAGCGACGATGAGTCGACCGCGAAGGACGCGGTGAAGGTGGGCGGTTACGTAGGAAACTACACGCCCGGCACCGGAAAATGGATGCTTGAAGGCGTTAACGATCCGGCTCAGTTGTATTACTGGGTGACCTACACCGACGGTAATGGCGTAAAGCACGAGAACGAGAAGTACTCGGCGAAGCTGACGAAGCTCAGCTCCTCGGACCACGGTTTCTTCGAGCAGAGCACGACCTACACAACCGACGATACGAAGCTCTATGCCGCGTTGAAGAAGGCAGAAGCCGTTCAAAAGGATGAGAACAAGACAGACTTGGCGTGGACCACGTTCGAGCTGATGCGCGAGACGAATTACATCTACTACGTCAACGAGGCCCTTGCGCGTCCGCAATCCGAGGTTGACGAGCATACCAAGACCGTTGAGGACGGAATCGCCCTGTACTTGAGCAGCCAAACCAACAAAGCCGATTTCAGTGCTTTGACTTCTTCTATCGCCGAGGCCAAGAAGGCTCTGGCCGATGCGAGCGCAATGCAGGATAAGGCCGCTGCCCTTCTTCAGGGGCAGATCGACGCTGCACAAAAGATCGCTGATGACGGCAATTGCGGTCAAGAAGCCGTCGACAGTGCAAGGCAGGAGCTCGACGCAGTTCTGGATTCCTACAAGGCCTCCGCAACGAAGGCAAGTGTGAAGTCGCTCTCCGATGCGTTGACCGAGGCCGGCAAGCTGAAGGACGCGGGCAAGGGCACGGCGGAATCCCTCGAAGCGCTTGAGACCGCCATCACCGCAGCTCAGGGGGTCTATGACAAGGCCACCGGTTTCGCTGGCGATCAGATCCTGGGCACCGATGCCGAGGTGAGCGAGGCGACCGTTGCCTTGAACGCCGCCATCGCCACGTTCAAGGAGGCGAACGCCGAGACTCCTTCTGCGGGCGACCTCGACTTCGCCAACCTGGCGGACGGCACTTACACGGTGAACGTCGACATGTACAAGATGGACCGCGCGAGCAAGTCCATGTCCGACCAGGCCATCAACCACGAGGTCGAGCTGACCGTCAAGGGCGGCGAGTATTACTTGACCTTTGATTTCCAGGGGCTGAAGTACCTGGGGCAGTTCGGCTATCTGGGCTGGCTGAAGTACTACGACCAGGGCTACACCTACTCGTACGGATACCCTCAGGGCTCGACTTCCGATGCCACGGTGCTCACCACGCAGAAGAACGACGACGGCTCCGACGTGTACGACGCTTTCAACACCGACGGGTCAGCCGACAAGCTGTTCAGCGGGCTGTATCCGGACAAGGTGCGGGTCAAGTACGTGCAGACCGCGCGCGATGACGCCGACGGCTTCGTTCCGCTGCGTGTGTTCGTGCCGGTGATGGAATCGATAAGCGCCGGCAGCGGCGAGCAGGACGTGCTGGCCAAGGTCGACAAGACGTCGCTTAAGAAGAAGGAAGACGCCGCCGTCGATGCGACCGAGCTGCAGGCAGCCATCGCTTCTGCCGAGAATGCGCTTGCCACTAGCAAGAAGGGCGATGCCGCGAACGAGAAGCTTCAGGAAGCCGTGGATGCTGCCCGCGCCGTTCTTTCCAAGGATGGCGTGACGCAGCCCGAGGTCGATGCTGCTTTGGCCGCGTTGCAAAAGGCTACCGACGAGTTCGACGCAGCCCCTGATGCGGTGGTCGTCGACAAGACGGGGCTCGCTTCCGCCATTTCCGAGGCCAAGGCTTTAGAGCAGGGCAAGAAGACCGATGACGCCTGGAACGCTTTGCAAGCTGCCATCGCGAAGGCCGATAAGGTTAACAGCGACGCTGACGCCACGCAAACCGATGTAACTTACGCACTGGAAGCGCTGACCAATGCTGTGAACACGTTCAAAGCCTCCGCCGATAAACCCGCGGAAAGCACGCTCGACTTCTCGAACCTGCCTGCCGGCACGTACAGCATCACCATCGACATGTACAAGATGAACCGCACCGACAAGTCGATGTCCGACGTGGCTATCAACCACAAGGCGAAGCTGACGGTCGACGAGAACGGCGAGTACTGGATTACCCTCGATTTCGGGAGCGTGAAGTCCGGCACCACCAACGGTTACCTGGGCAGCCTTTCCTACTACGACGACGGTTACACCTACAGCGGAGCCAAGGTCAACGGCACGCTGGTTGCCGGCACCGTCGTGGACTACCAGACTGGCGTGGACGGCAAGCAGTATCCTAACCACGTGACGGTGAAGTTCGTGAAGCAGGCGCGGGAGGACTCCGATCACTTCATTCCGCTGCAGGTGTTTGTCCCGGTGATGGAAGAAATCGCGGCCGACTGCGGTACGCAGGACGTGCTCGCGAAGTACGACCCGTCTTCGATTCAGAAGCTTGACGGCGAGATTCCCGACCAGACCGAGCCGGGTGTGAACGGTACCGATACCCCCTCTGCAACGACGCCGACTACCACCGTTACTGGTCCGACCACTGCGACGAAGGCTGGCGTGACAACGGCTACCAAGGCGTCGTCTAGCTTGGGGAAGACTGGCGACGCGACAGCTAACGGCCTGATGGCAAGCGCGGTTGCAGGTATCGTCGCCGCGGCGGTTGCTGCATGCGCCGCTGTGCGCCGCCGCTTCGGCAAGCAGGAAGGCGAGGAGTAATCGATCATGCACGCCCGCAACTCCTCTTTGCGCGTAAGCGCGATGTTTCTGGCGGTGTGCGCGGCTTGTACGGTAGCGCTGGCCCTTGCGGTTGGCGTTACCGTACTTCAGCCGGGTGCCGCCTATGCTTCCGACTACTACTCCGCCACGGCGACCCCGTGGTATCGCAACCCTGCAACGGGTATCATCGAAGACTCCGGCGGCGAGGACTCCGAGGTCTTGGGCCAGTCCATGACCGAGGGTTGCGTCTCGCCGAACGCGTTCCTCGAAATCGACGACGCAGGCAACCGCTATGTCACGTTGCGCCTGGGCCTTATGGACAATATCAACAATGTGAACATCCTGGCCGATGATGACTGGGTGAACGCGTATTACCAGTGCTCGCCCCAAACCATCGCCGTCGATGGCGCCACCACCGATTTCCGCTTCCTCGTGGGAAGCGAGGGCGCTATCTTCCGCATCAACATGTACGTAGTGCCCATGGGTCGCGAGGTTATCTTCTATGTGACGCTCTCGGGCTTTTCGGAAGGCGTGAACAACGGCGGGTTCTACGTGGAAGGCTCGAGCGGTTCTTCGACGACGGCGACGCCTTCTGCGGGCACTGTCGCGGGGGTGACGGCGTCCACGGGGTCGGCCGTCACCGCGTCAACTGCGCAGTCGGGGGTTACGAGTGCATCGAGCGCGGCTCAGCAGCTGAAGGCCAAGATTGCCGAGGCCGAGCAGCTGCTGAAGAGCTCCACGAAATCCGACGAGCTGAACCAGGCACTGCAAACGGCCCTCGACGAGGCCAAGGCTGTGCAGGAGAAGACCGATCCCGCCGATGACGAGCTCAAGGCTGCTGCCGATAAGCTTGGCGATGCCCTGACCACGTTCAAGAACTCCGTTTCGGCCCAGTCCGTGGCGGGCTCCTCCGATGGCATCGAGGAATACGACGCCAGCGGCAACAAGGTGTCGCAAGACGACGGCGCATCGGCTGCTAGCGTGAACGTGCCCGTCTCGACCCTGGTCGTCGGCGGCGTGCTGCTGGTTGTGATTATCGCGGGCCTGGTGTGGTTCTTCGCGTATTATCGCCCGCGCCATGTGGGCGGTCCCTCGAGTGCCGCTGCCGCTGCGGCAGCGCCTGCGGGCGGGGCGTTTCGGCCCTATGAGGCCGGCCCTGCCGTGTTGCCCGAGGAGAGCGAGTCCACGAATGCATCCGCTTCATCTTTCGCATCTGAACAGGGGAGATAATTGTGACAAGCAGCTTCAACGCGTTTGCGCGGCGCGGCTGCACCCGACGCAGCGCCTTGACCCTCATGGGCCTTGGCGCTGCATCGCTGGCGCTTTCCGGCTGCGTGAACCAGCATCCCGATCGCGATTCGGGCGAGGACGGCCAGCTGCGACTCGTCGCCACGTCGCCCGCTTCCGCCGACATCACCGACAAGCTCAACCTCGACTTGGTGGGCGTGTGCTCAAGCTCCATCAGTTCCATTCCCGATCGCTACGCCGACGCTACGCAGGTAGGCACGGCTATGTCGCCTGACCTGGAGGTTCTTAAGTCGCTCGACCCGAGCTACGTCATTTCGCCGAACTCGCTGCAAAGCGACTTGCAGCCGAAGTACGCTGGCGCGGGGCTTGCCTGCATCTTTCTGAACCTACGCAGCGTGGACGGCATGTACAAGTCCATCGAGGGACTGGGTAAGAAGTTCAACCGCGAATCGGAGGCGAATTCGCTGATCAGCGACTACAACGCTTTCATGACGGATTATCGCCAGAAGAACGCGGGGAAGGAAAGTCCGCGCTGCTTGGTGCTGATGGGCCTGCCCGGCAGCTACATCGTCGCGACCGACAACAGCTACGTGGGCAGCCTCATGGCGCTCGCCGGCGGAACGAACGTGTACCAAGATACGGACATGGAGTTCCTGAACGCCAACACCGAGGACATGAAGCAGAAGGAGCCCGACATCATCCTGCGTTGTGCGCACGCGCTGCCCGACCAGGTTGTGGAGATGTTCAAGGAAGAGTTTTCCACCAACGACATCTGGCGGCATTTCAAGGCCGTCGAGCAGGGGCGCGTCTACGATTTGCCCTACGATCAGTTCGGCATGAGCGCGAAGTTCAACTATCCCGATGCGCTGGATACGCTTCAGCCCATCCTGTATGGGGAAGGGTAGGCCGCCATGGTAAGTATGGGAAGGAAAGTCGCTGCCTTCTGCGTGGTTGTCCTGGGGCTGCTTTTGCTGTTCGTGTTCGCCGTGAACACCGGCAGCCTTCAGGTTTCGCCATTGCAGCTGTTCAATGGCTTGTTCGTGGCGTACGATCCCGATGTCGCAACCATCTATGACCTGCGTTTCCCGCGCATCTTCATCGCCATGGTGGGCGGTGCGGCAACGGCGACCTCGGGCGTGTTGCTGCAGGCGGTCATCCGAAACCCGCTTGCGGATCCGGGAATCATCGGCATCAACGCAGGTGCCTCTCTTGCCGCCATTTTGGTGACGGCGTTTGTGCCTGTATTGTTCTACTTCACGCCGCTGTTCGCCTTTGCAGGCGGATTGGTGGCGTTTGCCCTGGTCTACAGCTTGTCATGGAAGGGTGGGCTTTCGCCTTTGCGCATCATCTTGGTGGGTGTTGCGGTCAGTGCCATGTTCACGGGCATCGCGAGCGCGCTCGATAGCGGCACGGGTTCAAGCATGTCGAGCGTCACGAGCATCGTGGATGCTAACATCACGATGAAGACGTGGAGCGATTTTTGGACGCTTTTGGCGTACGCCGTGGTGGGCCTACTGCTCGCCGTGTGTGTGTGGAAGCGCTGCGATTTGCTGGCGCTCTCTGACAAGACGGCGCGCTCAATCGGCGTGAACGTGGACCGCACGCGTATCTTCGTGTCATGCATTGCCGTGCTTTTGGCCTCCATCTCAACGGCAATCATCGGCCCAATCAGCTTCTTGGGCCTGATCGTGCCGCATATCGCGCGCCTTCTGGTGGGGTCGGGGCACAAGACTCTCATCCCGTTCTCCATGCTGCTTGGCGCGCTTTGCCTGCTTTTGGCTGACACAGTCGGACGCACCATCGCTGCACCGTACGAGATTTCGGCGGCAATCATTATGAGTGTCGTGGGCGGCCCGGCCTTCATTCTGCTGCTGAGGAAAGCGAGGGCGAGCTATGGTGAATAGGGACGAGAACACGACGTACGCCCAGGTGGAAAGCGAGTTGCGGGGTGCAAGTGCTTTGCACGCTTCGGGCAGCTTGTTCACCATTCGGGGCCTAACGTTTGCCTACGGTGACCAAGTGATCTTCGACGGCCTCGACTTGACGTTGCGCGAGGGGCTTGTGACCACGCTCATTGGCGCGAACGGCAGCGGCAAGACCACCCTGTTCAACCTGATGACCAAGCAGTTGCGCCCTCAGGCCGGGGATGTGTATCTTCGACGCGGCAACATCGCCTACATCGGATTGCGTGATTTCGCACGACTGGTTTCGATCGTGCATCAGAACAACACTGCGCCGGGCGATTTGTCCGTCGAGAAGCTCGTGCGCTACGGGCGCGAGCCTTATCACGGCATCGGTCAGGTTGCGAGCACTGAAGAGGATGACGCCATGGTACGGTGGGCTATCGATACGTGCGACCTGCGCGGATTCGCCGAGAAACCAGTGGCTTCGCTTTCGGGCGGCCAGCGTCAGCGCGCCTGGATCGCCATGGCGCTGGCTCAGGGCGCGCGCGTGCTTCTGCTCGACGAGCCCACAACGTATTTGGATGTCCGCTATCAGCTGGATATTCTGCGTTTGGTCCGCCGCCTGAACCGCGAGTTCGGCTTGACGGTGGTCATGGTGCTGCACGATATCAACCAGTCGCTCTATTACAGTGACGAGGTGGTGGCGCTTGCGGGTGGCCGCATTGTGGCGCAAGGCGCTCCCGAACAGTTGGTGACTCCGCAGCTGGTGAAGAAAGTGTACGGCGTTGACCTGGGGATAACCGAGATTAATGGTAAGCCTTTCGTGCTGGCGGTATAAGGCAGGTCTCCCCCTCGAGCGTGTTATCCTTGGTTGATTTCTTATCTAAGCCTTGGTAAACTTTTTCAAATTTGTGAGAGATGTCAAACAGTAAGCAGGTACGATACGTGAACGAACAAGCTGCGCAAATCGAGCAGGGCGTTGCGGTTGAACAGGCAAACCAAGAAAACTTTCGCCTGCGCCACGGCCTGTGGGCGGCGGGAGGCTTCCTCTTCTTCGTGCTGGGGATGGCGGGCGTGGTGCTGCCAATTCTGCCTACGACGCCGTTCATCCTGGTTGCCGCCTTCTGCTTTGCGCGCAGCTCCGATCGCCTGAACAGCTGGTTTAAAGGTACAAAGGTCTACAAGATGGTGCTCGAGGGCTATATGACCAAGCGCTCCATGACGCTGCGCGCGAAGCTCACCATCCTCGTGCCCGTTACCGTGCTTCTGGCTGTGGGCTTTGCCATGATGAGCAGTGTTCCCATCGGCCGCGCGATTGTTGCCATCGTGTGGGTGGGCCATATCGTCTATTTCGGGTTTATCGTGAAAACGGAGCGCTAGGACGTTGTCCCACGTCAGCTGGGACGGTTTCGAAAGCCGAAGCCCTCGCCCGAGGCAATTTCCTCCAGGTCAGAGCTCTTTGAAGCTTGCGCCCTCTTCGCCCCATGCGCCTAGCGGCCCTTCTACCTTGCAACCCCGTGTTGCCCTTCGCTGTAGAGGCGGCGCCCATCGCCGACCCTCCTCCTTGTGCGGGTGACGCTGGCCATTGCGCCCGCGCTCCCTTACAATAAGGCGGTTTGGCGATTTGGTAGGGAAGGAAAGCGGCCGCGTGAGGCGAATGGGCAGAAGCGATCGTGCCACGATGGTGGGCTTTCTTGCGCTCGTGTTCTGGAGCATGATGTTCGGGTTTGTGCGCCTGACCTCGCAGGGTTTCGGCGTCTTGCTCGGCGGTGCGCTCATCTACACGCTTGGCGCGATCTCGCTGTTCATCGTTTTGCGCCCGTCGAGGCCGCGCGCCTATCCTTTGAAGTATTTCCTGGTCAGCGGTGGACTTTTCGTGTTCTACGAGGCAGCTATCAGCGCCTCGATCGGCCTTGCCGCCTCGTCCACGCAAGCAGTCGAGCTCAGCATGGTGAACTATTTATGGCCCTCACTTACCGTTCTTTTGAACTCCACGGCGATGCGCGGCGCGCGCGGATTCGCCCGTGCTCTGCCGGGTGCTGCGGTTGCGACGGTGGGCGTAATGCTCGCTATCGGGGGAGATGCCGGCCTTGACGCGGGCGTCGTTGCGGCGGATATCTCCTCGAATCCACTTCCGTTCGCCCTGACGCTCGCGGCGGCACTTGCCTGGGCGTCCTATTCCGTCGTCACGCCGCACATCACGAACGGCAAGGATGCCACGCCCTATTTCATGATCGGCGTCGCGGCGGTGTTCTGGGTGATGTTCGCCACCTCGGGCGCGCCTGTTCCCCAAAGCATGCCGTCTATCGGGTCGATCCTGGCGCTTCTTGCTGCGATGGGCTCGATCGCCGCGGGATATGCGTGCTGGAACCACGGGCTGCTGTTCGGCAATGTGTCGCGCATGGCGCTTGCATCGTATGCGGCGCCCTTCCTTTCGGTGGTGGCGAGCTCGATCATCTTGGGGCTCGCGCTACCTGGTCTTTTCTGGGCGGGAGTCGCCTTCGTCGTTGCGGGTTCGTTGCTGAACCTGCTCATGGGCAAGCGCGCGGAGAGCCGCGGAGATAACTAAATCGGGAAGGGAAGGCTTAAGGAGCTCACCCGATAGAAGGGCGTCTCTGGTTCTTTTGCGTCCTGACAGCTCGTTTTCTCACCGTTTGTCCGCTTTAATTCTGGTTTTGCGCGAATTTGCCGCTTTGTGCTGGTCTTTCGCACGTTCTTCCAATACCATCATGGTCGATTTGACCTTATCTTTACGGAGGAATCCCCATGCATCCTTGCGCCGATGCCGAAGCGCTTGCTTTCGCCCAATCCGAACCTGCAGGAAAACTGACTGCCGAGCGCGTACGCGATGCGGCCGCGTCCGCCGAGGGCGCCATCATCGAGTGGCGCCGGCTGTTTCATCAGTATCCTGAAGTTTCGGGGAAGGAATCGCATACGCAGGAGATGCTCTGCGACGAGCTCGGTCGCCTCGGGGTGGAATATCGCCGCCTCGATAACAACGGTATCATCGCGATGATTCGCGGGGAGGCCCCCGGAGCCTACGATTCCGCCGGCGTCCCTGCGCGCCGCGTGGCCCTTCGCGCCGACATCGATGCGCTTCCGGTGACCGAGGATACGGGCGCGCCGTTCGCTTCCAAGAACGAGGGCGTCATGCATGCGTGCGGCCACGATGCGCACATGGCCATGATGCTCGGCGCGATCCGCATTCTTCTCGATATGAAATCGCAGCTTAAGGGAGAGGTTCGTATCTTGTTCCAGCCTGCTGAGGAAATCTCGATCGGCGCGCTTTCCATGATCGACGCGGGCGCGCTCGACGGCGTAGACGCTATCTACGGCGCGCACATCTGGAGCGAGGTTGACGCGGGCACGGTGTCGTGCGCACCGGGGCAGCGCATGGCCAATACCGACTGGTTCCACATCGACATTGAGGGCGTCTCCGCGCACGGGTCCATGCCGCACAAAGGCGTCGACGCCGTTGTCGTGGGGGCGGAGATGGTCAACGGGCTGCAGGTGCTCGTCAGCCGCGACGTGTCGCCGTTCGACCCGGTCGTTGTTACCGTCGGCGAGTTCCACGGTGGCGAGGCGCGCAATATCATGGCTGGTCACGCCTATCTTTCAGGAACGGTGCGCACCTGGACCGAAAGGCTGCGCCGCGAGGTTCCCGATCGCCTCGAGCGCATCGTGAGCAAGATAGGCCACGCTTTCGGGGCCAAGGTGAAGTTCACGTTCGAGGAGGGCAACGCGGGCCTCGCAAACGACCCCGTGTGCGCGGAGGTCGCGCGGCGTGCGGTCGTGGATATGCTGGGGGAGTCCGCGGTGTCGGATTACCGCGGTACGCTCTCGGGCGAGGATTTCAGCGAGTACCTGAACATCGTGCCCGGCGTGTTCTGCTTCGTCGGCACGCGAAACCCCGAGGTGGGGGCTTCGCATCCGCAGCACAGCTGCCATTTCACCATCGACGAGAGCGTGCTCGCAAAGGGCAGCATGGTCGCCGCCCAATGGGCCTGCCGCATGTTGGTAGCGGAATAGCGGGCGTCGTCGTGCGCACTTTGCGGGTTCCCTGAGGGCCCGCGGCTGCTTGCGGGCGCTCCGCCCCGATGCTGGCGGAGATTCCTCGCGGCGGCGCATGTCGGGCTCTCGTGCGCCTTCCCTGAAAAACCATCATTTGTTCGCTGTGTTAGCCATGCAAAACTTGCCACTTGCTGCTATGATTAAACGCGAGAAAACAGCTGCGCACTCACACTTGCAAATACACTCCGCGCGCATACCACGTAAGCGATTCGAGGCATATCCATGGCGTTCGTACATTTGCACAATCACACCGAATATTCCCTGCTCGACGGCTTGACCCACGTGAAGGACATGGTTCGTCGCGCCGCCGATCTCGACATGCCGGCGGTGGCTATCACCGACCACGGCGTCATGTCGGGCGTGCCGGAGCTGTGCGACGCGTGCACGGCGGTCGAGAAGGAAACGGGCAAGAAGGTCAAGCCCATCTACGGCTGCGAGGTCTACTTCACCACCGATGAGGAGCTGCGCAAGGACGTAAAGCCGAAGCTGTACCATCTGCTGCTCCTTGCGAAGACCAACGAGGGCTATCACAACCTGTTGCACCTGGTCAGCGAATCGCATGTCGACAACTTCTACTACAAGCCGCGCACGACGTTCTCCATGCTGCAGAAGTACGGCCACGGCATCATCGGCTCGTCCGCGTGCATCGCGGGCATCATCCCGAAGCTTCTGGACAACCGCCAGTTTGACGACGCGGTCGAGTGGGCACGCCGTTTCGCGAGCTGCTTCGACGAGGGCGACTTCTACATCGAGCTGCAAAACCAGGGCCTGCGCACCGACGCCGGCATGACGCAGACCGAGCTCAACCGCCAGCTCACCAAGGTCGCCCAGCTTGCGGGCCTAAAAACCATCGCCACGAACGACTTCCACTACCTTAAGAAGGAAGACGCAAAGGCGCAGGACATCATGCTGTGCATCGGCACGGGTTCGGCGGTGAACGACGCGAACCGCATGCGCTTCGAGAACGACGAGTTCTACATGAAGACGGAAGAGGAGATGCGCGAGGCGCTCTCCGAGTTCCCCGAGGCGTGCGACAATACGGTCGAGGTGGCCGAAAAGATCGACGTCGTGCTCGAGCGCGACTCCATTCTGCCGCGTTTCCCCTTGCCAGAGGGTGAAACCGAGGAAAGCTGGTTCCGCAAGCAGTGCGAGTGGGGCTTGAAGAAGCGCTATGGCGACCCCGTGCCCAAAGAGGCATGGGATCGCTATGAATACGAGGCTGGCATCATCTTGCAGCAGGGCTTCCCGGCGTACTTCCTCATCGTGCAGGAATACATTGCCTGGGCCCGCAGCCAGGGAATCGGCGTCGGTCCGGGCCGTGGTTCGGCCGCAGGCGCCATCTGCACTTATGCCATGGGCATCACCGACCTCGATCCGCTCCCCAACGGGCTTCTGTTCGAGCGCTTCCTGTCGCCCGAACGCGTGGAGATGCCCGATATCGACGTTGACTTCGAGGATGAACGCCGCCAAGAGGTTATCGAGCACATCAAGGAAGTCTACGGCGAGGACCATGTGTCGGGCGTTATCACGTTCGGCAAGCTGCAGGCGAAAAACGCCGTGCGCGATGCTGCGCGCGTGCTCGACTACCCTTACAGCGTGGGCGACCGTATCTGCAAGATGATCGGCGACGAGCTCGGCATCACCATCGACAAGGCGCTCGAGACGAACCCTGACCTGAAGAAGGCCTACGACGGCGAAGAGGACGTGCGCCAGGTCGTCGACGCCGCGAAGTCGATTGAAGGCCACGTGCGCGGCGAGGGCGTGCACGCCTGCGCAACCATCATCTGCCGCGACCCCATGGCCGACCACGTGCCCATGAAGCGCGACACCAAAGGCGGCGGCATCATCACGCAATACGACGGCCACTACACGCCTGACCTGGGCTTGCTCAAGATGGACTTCCTTGGACTGCGCACTTTGGGCGTGCTTTCGCGCGCGTGCCGCAACGTCGAGCAGACCACTGGCGTCAAGATGGTGCCCGAGGAGATTCCCACCGACGACGAGGGCGCCTTCGCCCTTATGCGCTCGGGCAACATGGACGGCCTGTTCCAGGTGGAAGGCTCGCTGTACGTGAGCCTGTTCGCACGGCTCCCACCGCGCCGCTTCTCCGACATCGTCGCATCAATCGCCCTCAACCGTCCGGGCCCGCTCGAGTCCGGCATGGTCGACGACTACGTGAAGGTGGCGAGCGGCAAGACGCCCGTCCACTACTACGACGATCGCCTGCGCCCTGTGCTCGAGGAAACCTACGGCACCATGGTCTACCAGGAACAGATCATGCAGGTGTCCATGGTGATGAGCGGCTTTTCCGCCGGCAAGGCAGACAAGCTGCGCAAGGCAATGGGCAAGAAGAAAATCGACATCATGCGCCTGCTCCAGGAAGACTGGAACAACGGTGCGGTTGAGAACGGCTACTCACTCGACATCGCGAAGAAGATTTGGGATGACGCGGAGAAGTTCGCTAAGTACGCGTTCAACAAGTCGCACTCGGCTGCATACTCCATCCTGGTCATGCGCACGGCGTACCTGAAGGCGCATTACCCCAACGAGTACATGGCCGCAGTGCTGTCGAGCTACATGGGCAACACCGACCGCCTCATCCGCTACATCGCGAGCTGCAACCACAACGGCACGCCCGTGCTGCCGCCGGACATCAATTCGTCGAACGCCGAGTTCACCCCGGTTAAGGATGGCATCCGCTTCGGGCTCGTCGGCGTGCGCGGCGTCGGGCGCAACGTGGCCGACGCCATCATTGCGGAGCGCGAGGAAAACGGCCCGTTCACCAGCCTGCATGACTTCGTGAATCGCGTCGATGCGAAATGCTTTAACCGCAAGACGCTTGAAGCGCTCATCAAGGGCGGTGCCTTCGATTCGACGGGGTACACGCGCAAGCAGCTCATGTACTTCCTGGAGGAAACGCCGCTGCTCGAGAACGCCTCGAAGCGCCAGAAGGATCGCGACGCCGGCCAGGTGAGCATGTTCGACCTGTTCGCCTCCGATGAGGACTCAGGTTTCCAGGAAGACGTGCCCGCGCCCGACGGCATCGAGTGGGACAAGCGCACCAAGCTTGCCTACGAGAAGGAAATCATGAAGATCTACGTGTCTGAGCACCCGCTTGCACCGTACGAGAGCGCGATTTCCCGCATGACGAAGTTCCAGCTGGGTGATTTGGCCGAGCGCACGAAGGAAATCAAGTCAGCGACGTTCGTCGGCATGGTGTCCAATGTGGTGACCAAGCTCACCAAGCGCGGTACGAAGATGGCCACGTTCACGATTGAGGACACGACGGGCCATATGGAGTGCATCTGCTTCAAGTACGACGAGAATGCGGAGGCCATCCACGAGGATGCCATCGTGAAGATCAAGGGCAAGTTCGAGCACAGTGACCGCGGCAACCAGATCATGGCGTTCGAGATTGAGGAAATCGAGTTGAACGAAGCGGATGCTCGCCCCTCGCATCTGCAGCTCAACGTGCCATCGTGTGAGTTTGACCAACAAAAACTGCTGCGACTGAACCGCATCTTGCAATCGTATCCCGGCCGCGATGGGGTCGTGCTTCTCGTCACGCAGTCCGACGGACGCCGCTTTCGTGCGGAGCTGCCGGTCACGGTCGACTCGGGCTCGCCGGTCATGCGAAGCGAGCTGCAGGATTTGTTCGGACGTGGCGCGCTGATCGCTTAGGGAGTTTGTTGTCGCTGGCCTGGGGGGATTCCTCGGGCCAGCGTTTTCTTCTGCCTGATAGCTCATTGCGCGCCGCAGTGTTGCAGGTCGCCCGCGACTTGCCTCAGGTAGCCTCCCTTGGTTCTTCGCAGGTCGGCGCTTCGTGTCCCCCTGGCTCGCCGCAGGTCACCGAATCTCGCCCCTGGCTCTTTGCGGGTCACTGTATCTCGATATGAGATTCGCCGCCTTATTGCTTGCCGTGTTCGCTCGCAAATAAGGTATCATGCTCGTTATGGATAATGTCAAAAACGATATGACGCTTTCGCTTGCCGTCGCCTACAATGGCAAGCCTTTCAGCGGCTTCGCTCGCCAGCCCGGCCAACTTACGGTGCAGGGCGAGATAGAACATGCGCTTGAGCTGCTGTTTCGCCGCGAGGTGGAAACTACGTGTGCCGGCCGCACTGATGCGGGCGTCCATGCGCGCGCTCAAGTGGTGAGCTTCGACATTTCGCCTGATGAATTGCGTGATCGTACGCTTGAAAGTCTCGCCCGGTCGATGAACGCGCTCACGCACGAGGCCATCGTCGTGCGCTCGGTCGACGAGCGCGAACCCGGCTTCTCCGCCCGCTTCGACGCGACGGAGCGCGAGTACCGCTACTTCATCTGCGTCGAGCCTGCGCCGCCCATTTTCCTGCGTGATTTCTCCTGGCACATCCCGAAGTCACTCGATGTCGAGGCGATGCGCGAGGCGTCCCGCGCGCTCATCGGCGAGCACGATTTCAAGAGTTTCTGCATGGCGTCAAGCGCGGTGGGGAAGCCGACGTGTCGCAATGTGCATGAAATCTCGTTCGCTCGCGAAGAGGTAATGGGGGAGCGGGCCGTCGTCATCACGGTGAAGGGCAACGCGTTCCTCCATTCTATGGTGCGCACTATCGTGGGCACGCTTGCCATGGTCGGCCGCGGCCAGCGGAAGCCCGAATGGGTCGCCGATGTGCTCCAGGCGTGCGACCGATGCGCTGCTGGGGAGAACGCACCTGCAGCCGGCCTCGTTTTCTGGAACGTGAGCTACGACGGCGTAAGGGACCACGTCTGATCATGGTGGAGCGAAAGACACATTTTCACGGCAGGCGCGAGTATTTTACGTTCGGCGATGGGTTTCCCGGCTTTGGAGAAACCGACGAGCTCAAAGCCGCACGTTGGAACGCGGATCTCTTTGAGAAGGCACCTGTTTCAGAACCTGAGAATGATCCCGTTGCCTATACGGGTGATGAGGATTTCCCGACGCGTGGCCGCTACAGTGGAGTTGGAGTAATCGTTGACGAAGGGGCCGATTTCGATCCCGAGCCGGCGTCGTGCGATGGCGTCAAAGCCGCTGCAGCTAGCGGGAGTCCCGAACCCGTTGCTCCCGCAAGCAAGCCTGGGCCCATCGCTTTCGCCCGCGGCGCCGAACCTGCCCAGTCGACCAACACCTCCAAGCGAGTTTGCCCTGTCGACGACTCTAAACCCGCTGCTCTCGCATGCAATCCCAAACCCGCTGTCCCCGCAAGCAGCTCCAAACCAGCCGCATCTGTCGAGGCCAAGCTCGACCTCTCGATGTTCCGCGAGCTGTACCGAAGCCGAGACGGGCGCCTCGTGTTCTTCGAGCACCGCGCGACCGGCCATCTCGCCGCCGTCGACGCATCGAAGCTCGTGTAAGCTGAGCACCCTCGGTTTCGGGTGTCGTGGCAAAGCATTCCCGCTGTCCCTCGGCCAATCGCCCGAACTCAAGCGGGGCAGCAATAAGCTTGCTAACAAATAGCGCCCCCTGCATCGATCGGTCGAGCAAGGGGCGCTGCTGTTCTCGCAGTTAGTGAATTCGTTAGCGTGCTTCTGGCTTTTTCGGCACGGTTCGGTCGACGAAGTAGATTTTGTACCACATGAGGAACATGTACACGATCCAGATCTTGCGCGAGCGATCGGCGCCCGCCTTGTGCTCGTCGAGCAGACGCACCAGCTCATCAGTGTTGAAGAACTCGCGCGCGATGTCGCCCGTGAACCATTCCTTCACCATGGTGTAGTAGCGCTCCTCGCGCAGCCAATTCACGACCGGCACGGGGAAGCCGAGCTTCTCCTTCTGCGCCCAGTCCTTCGGGATGGCGAACTCCGCAGCGTCGCGCAGCGTGAGCTTCGTCTGCTGCTCGTTGGCCTTGAGCGACGTGGGGATGGTGGCCGACAAGTCGAACACGCGGCGATCAAGGAAGGGCACGCGCGATTCGAGCGAATGCGCCATCGACATTTTGTCGGTCTTGAGCAGGATGTCGCCCACCAGCCAGAAGTACAGATCGACGTACTGCATGCGCGTCGTCTCGTCGAAATCGGCAACCTCGGCATACACGGGCGCCGTGAGCGATTGCGGGGTGGGGGCGTTGCAGCCGCCTTTGAGCAGGCTTGCGCGCTCCTCGGGTGTGAAGGCGACGCCGTTCGCGTTGGTGTAGTACCAGTCCTCAGGCGTCTCGCTTGCGCGCTCAAGATAGTTCGCGCCGCGCAGATGAAGCACGCGCATCGCATGGGATGCGCCCTTGAGCAGGCCCTTCGGCGCCCAGCTTACCTTCGCGTTGGAGAACGGCGTCTGGTAGATTCGATAGCCTCCGAAGAACTCGTCAGCGCCTTCTCCGGAAAGCACGGCCTTCACCTGGGTGGCGGCAATCTGGTCGACGAAGTACAGCGCCACGGCGGAAGGGTCGGCGGAGGGCTCGTCCATGTGCCACTGTACGCGCGGAAGGCTCGCCCAGTATTCCTCCTCGCCGATGTACTTGTCGGTGTTGGCGATATGCAGGTCGTCCGCCAGCTCGCGCGCCCAAGAAATCTCGTCGCGCATGGTCTTGCCGCCGGCGCCTTCGGCATTGTTCGCCGCCGCCTGCTTGTAGCACTCGAAGCCCACGGTGAACGTCTTGATGTCGGGGTTCTCCTTGGCCAGGCACGCCGCCATGTAGCTGGAGTCGATGCCCGACGACAGGAAGCTTCCGACCTCGACGTCGGCCACGTTGTGATAGCGCACGCTGTCACGCATGACCTCGTCGATTGCGCGCGCGGTGTCCTCGCGGTTGCGGTTTTCATCGAAGTGGTACTCGGGGCGCCAGTAGCGGCGCTCGGTGATGGAGTCGTCGGCGTGCACGGTCATGCAGTGCGCGGGCGCAAGCTTGAAGATGCCCTTGAAGAAGGTCTCCGGCAGCGCGCTGAACTGGAAGCACAGGTACTGCTCGAGTGCCTCTCGGTTGAGCTCGCGGGTGTAGGCGGGATGTTCCAGGATACATTTGATCTCGGACGCGAAGATGAACTGGCCGTTTTGCTGCGTGTAGTAAAACGGTTTGATGCCGAAGAAATCGCGCGCGCAGAAAAGCTCGCGGGTCGCGCGGTTCCAGATGGCGAACGCGAACATGCCGCGCAGTCGGTCGAGCACGCCTTCGCCCCATGCGAGATAGCCCGTGAGCAGTACTTCCGTGTCCGACTTCGTCTTGAACTGCCAGCCCTGCTCCTCGAGTTCGGCGCGAAGGTCCTGGTAGTTGTAGATTTCCCCGTTGAACACGATGGCGAAATCGCCCTTCGCGAGCATGGACTCGGGCGTGCCGCACGGCGTGCCGTCGGGCATGAGCGCGGGGGAGGTGATGGACGAGTCGTGTTCGCCTGTCGCGCGAACCATGGGTTGGTTGCCGTTCGCCAAGTCGATGAGCGAGAGGCGGCGGTGCCCGAGCGCGATGCCGCTTTCCGCGTCGAGATACTGGCCCTCGCCGTCGGGCCCGCGATGCGCCATGATGTCGCACATGGCCTTGAGCGCGGGGGCGTCAGCGCTGGTCGCTTGGGTGAATCCGCAGATTCCGCACATGCAAAAGCTCCTTCATATCGATGTCGTGCGCTCGCGCGCAGCGATTCTCGTGTGGGTAGGTTTCCATGATAGCGAAAGCGCATGACGTGCAGCCTTCTTCTGCGAAAACTGCGGAAACGCCGCGCAAATGGGCGCTAGCGGACGGGCGGCTTGGGCTCGGCCGGGGGAGCGGCTTGAGCGCGGGCGTCGGGCGTGGAGGCAATCGTCACGTCGGGGTTCTCGTACACCACACGGGCTTCGGTTTCCGCACGGGCGAAGTCTTCGGCGGTGAGGGCCGAGCGGAAGATCACGTCGACCGTGCAGCCGAGGTCCTCGGCGATGAAGCGGCGGAACTGCGCGGCGTCGGCGCGTGAGAACGTGCACCCGACATCGAGCAGAAGGCAGGCGTCCCCGCCCGTGCGTGCCTGGTCGGAGGCGTAAAGCGAGAATACCGCGACCTTCGCGATGGCATAGCGTGGCGCGACGCGGGAAACGGCGTCGCGGATGGATCCGAAATCGTTCATGAGATGACTCCTTTGCAGCCTGGCGGGCTTAATGGTTGCGTAGGGTTCCAGTATATCGCCAATCGCGAAGATGGGCGCGCCAGCGGGAGAATTGCGCACGAAGGCGTGCGGGCGTTTTCGCGAGACGCCCTCATCAGCACCAGGTGGGTTAAAGCTCTCGATTCCGCGACATGGCAAGGATAACGGTGTAGTTCTCGCAATCGCGTGATCGCGCGGATGATGGTCTAAAACTAACCCATCAGGGAGGGCATCCTTCAATCATCAAACGAAGGAAGGAGCTTAGGGTGAGCCAGGGCATGCCGGGGCTTCCCAAGAAGATGGTGCCCCTGATGATCCTTGAGATTCTGCGCGAGGAGACGGATGGCGAGCATCACCTGACGCAAAAAGAAATCGGCGAGAAGATTCTCAAGCGCTACGAGCTGTCGGTGGACCGCAAAGCGGTCAAGCGCAACATCGACAACCTCATCGACATGGGGTTTCCCATCGAGTACTCGAAGTCAACGCGCATGATGCCGAACCAGAATACGGGCAAGCTGGAGGAAAACACAACGACGTCCGATTACTGGTACGTGCACGATTTCACCGAGTCTGAGCTCAGGCTGCTTATCGACGGTCTTTTGTTCTCGAAGCATCTTCCCTACAACCAGTGCCGGGAGCTCGTTGACAAGCTGGTGGGGCAGTCGAGTCGCTACTTCAAGCCGCATGTCCGCCATGTTTACACGATGCCCGCTACGCTTCCCCAGAACCCCGAGCTGTTCTTGACCATTGAGACGCTTGACGAAGCGATCGATGCCAAGCGCAAGGTTGCATTCCGCTACCTTGAGTACGGGACCGACGGCAAGCAGCGCCCCAAGCGCCGCGAGGATGGAACGGTGCGCGAATATATCGCGAGCCCCTACCAGATGGCCGCCAAGGAAGGGAAGTACTACCTTATCTGCAACTACGACAAGTACGATGACGTTTCGAACTACCGCATTGACCGCATGGCGGACGTTCGCGTGCTCGATGATGAGCCGGTAAAGCCGTTCGAATCGCTTGAGGGTGCCGGGAAGGCGGGCCTCGATTTGGCGAAGTACATGGCGGAGCACGTCTATATGTATTCTTCGGCCAACGCGCGCTGCAGGTTTCGCGTTACGCGGGCGATGATAAGCGACGTTATTGATATGTTCGGCTCGAACGTCGTCTTTAGCGACGAGACCGACGAGCACGTTACCGTGAGCGCCCACGTGAACGAGCGCGCCATGTGGCAATTTGCGAAGAATTTTGCCCCTGACGTGCTAATATTTGAGCCGAAGTGCCTGGCCGACCAGGTACGCGCCGAAGCCGAGCGCACAATCGAAGCGTATAGGGAATTGGAAGGATAGCGGAGGGATTTTGCAATGAGTGATAAAAACACAATCGACGGCAAGATTTTCGACTTCGCATACGAGCTGGCTATGCGTGATGCAACGATGCGGACGGCATTCACGGGAACAACGATTTATGCTCTGCTGGGCAAGAGGAACCCCAGCACAAAATGTGATGCAACTTTCGAGCAGAAAGAAAACGCCTCGCGCGCTAAGAATGCTGTTTGGCGCTATATCGAGGGAATCCGCACTAATAAGGGGTACAAGGATAAGGATGAGCACGATGCTATCTTCCTTAGAACTGCCAAAAAGGTAATCGATGCGTTCAAAGAGTATAGGGATGGGGGCTCCTCTTTCACCTTTGGTAACGCGCAAAAACTCATCAACATGACCGCGAAATATATCGCCCTAGGTTTTTACATGGATGATTGCAGGGAAAAGTTCCAATATTGTCATTGTCCCATGGACGGCATAATGGTTGAAAAGGTAATCACGTTGCTTGAAGGCCGTGAAGACATACGTGAGACTTTCGGGCTTGAGAAACGCGGTTGGAAAGGCGTGCTTCGAGATACGGCATGGAGCAAGATCGAGAAAGCCGAAGAAGGCTACGACAGATTTCAACTCATCGTGGATTCACTTAGAGGAGATGAATCTGTTCTCGAAGTGTTAGGCGCGCAAAGACCTGTTTCCCGACTTGAATTCGACTTCTGTGTTTGGGGCAGCGACGAAGATGAAGGATAGCGGCTCTGAGGTGGTTCCATTGCCTGGCTCTTCATCTCTATAGAAATCCCAGCAATGTAGCATCCTCGAAACTCAAACATCGAGCCCATTCGTTTTCATCTCCCCAGATCGAAAGAGGAGCGGGCTATGAGATCGCAAAGATGTTCCGCTTGGTCTCTGCTTTTAGGACCCGCGAAGAGTCGCTGTCGGGCCATGCGACGGAAAAGAGCTCAGTGTCGGGTTTGCACCCAAAAGTCTTGCCGCTCACGCCCGACGTGAGACAAATCATCCGACTCCTGTCTCATCCCGTCTCGCACTGGGTTCCTCGCCGTTTCTACCTGACGTAAAACCGACGCAAAATTTTTCGTCGGCTTTGCGTCGGTTTTGTTCTATGATAAAAGGCAAAAGAACGCATGAGGGGAAGTGGGCACTGTGCGAGAGAGCAAGAACCTCGAATTCAAAGAAATGGTTTCCGGCACTTATCTTAAGACGGTGAGCGCCTTTGCCAACTATGGAGATGGCGAAATCTTGTTTGGGGTTTCCGATGACGGCGAAGCGGTCGGGCTTGAGGACCCAACGGGAGATTGCTTGAGGATCGAGAACGCAATCAATGACGGTATATCCCCCCGTCCCGATTTCGAAATTAAAGTCGACTCGCGTACTAGCGTGGTGACATTGCGCGTGTTCGAGGGGCCGGAAAAGCCCTATCTTTACCGCTCGAAAGCGTATCGCCGATCGGACACGTCGACGGTAGAGGTTGATTCGTTCGAGCTAAAACGCCTTGTGCTCGAAGGCTCCAATCTGACCTTCGATGAGGCGAAATCTCCTCATCAGACCTTTTCTTTTAGTTCGCTCGCAAATGCGCTGGAAGAAAAAGTGGGAATCGGTGTGTTCAATGAAGACACGCTAAAGACGCTTGGTCTTCTTTCCGCAAAGGGCGATTTCGATAACGCTGCAGCCCTGCTTGCGGATAAAAACGATTTTCCCGGCATCGATATGGCGCGCTTCGGCCAGGATGTCAACAATATCCTCGATCGAAGTACCTGTGCGGGCCTTTCTGTGCTGGTTCAACTTGCCAGCGCCCTTGAGATGTTCGACCGATATTACTCCTACGAGCGCATCGAAGGCTTCAAGCGCGAGAATCATGAGCGAATCCCCAGTGAGGCTTTCCGAGAGGCTGTTGCAAACGCGCTCGTGCACAGGATGTGGGATGTCTCTGCGCACATCCGCATTTCCATGTTCGATAATCGTGTGGAAATAGTCTCCCCAGGCGGGCTCCCTCGAGGGGTGACAACCGAGGACTACCTCTCGGGAAATCTATCCATCCTCCGCAATCCCGTTCTGGCCAGTGTTTTCTTTCGTCTTGGCATTATCGAGCAGTTCGGCACAGGAATTCGGCGCATCAGGGAAAGCTACGCTAGAACGGGGACAAGACCGCGGTTCGAGATTGCAGGGGGCTCAATAACTGTGATTCTTCCCGTCACGGATGCAGAGCCACTGCTTGATGCCGATGAAAAGGCGATTATGTCCCTGCTTTTGCCAGGTCGTCTTCTCTCGAGAAGCCAAATCACAGACGCGTGCGGTTTCGGAAGGGACAAGACTTTAAGGGTGCTCAAGCAGCTCGAAAAGAAGAACCTCGTTGTGGTTCAGGGCGCTGGTCGTGGGACTCGCTATGCCAGAGCGTAGATGCTTTCGCGGCACTCCTCATTTGCGGTTTTCTATGGGGAACTTTGGGGCTTAATGGATTTCAGCTGAGTCTAAGCAGCCTATAGGAACCGGTGGTGGTTCCCTCGGTCGACATGGAAGATGCAAAACCGACGCAAAATTTTTCGTCGATTTTGCGTCGGTTACGGCGGGCGGAAAGCAGCCCCCGTCGCCTTCCCTTACGACGCTTTGAAGTTGTAAATAGGCCTCATGACGTCAATGATATCCACCGACTCGGCGATGGGGCCGATGATGTCCTCGATGGGCTTGTAGGCGCTCGGCGCCTCGTCGATGGTGCGCTCGTTCACCGAGGTCGAATAGATGCCCTCCATGGCGGTCCGGTATTCGCGCAGGTTGAGCGTTTCCCTTGCCTCGCGACGCGACATGACGCGGCCCGCGCCGTGGGGCGCCGAGTTGTTCCACGCCTCGTTGCCGCGCCCTTTCGCGATGATGGAGCCGTCGCGCATGTTAAGCGGAATGAGCACGGTCTCTCCCGCGTGCGCGGCGATGGCGCCCTTGCGAAGAACCATCTCATCCACGTCGATGTAGTTGTGGACGGTATGGAACTCCGACGAGGCGTCAAGCCCCGTTTTCGCCAGAATCTCCACCAGCATGCGCACGCGGTTGCGGGCGGCGAAGCGCTGGCAGACGTCAACATCGTGCAGGTAGTCGTCCATGTAGCTGCCGTAGAGCCAGCACAGGTCGGCGGGCGCGTCGGGTCCGGCATCCTTGTATTGCGCTGCGAGCTTCTTGAGCGCCACCTGGATCTCGTCGCGGCGCCCGGCCGACTTGTACGCGTCGATGAGCTCCCGCTTGCGCTCGAAGAAGCCCTCCTTGCCGCTGTGCAAATCGACGGCGAGGCCTTGGTAGTAGTTCGCCACCTGCAGCCCCAGGTTGCGCGAGCCTGAGTGGATGACCAGGCGCTGCATGCCGTCGGAAGCGACGTCGATCTCGATGAAGTGGTTGCCGCCGCCGAGGGTGCCCAGCGAGCGCTTGAGGCGCTTGACGTCCCTGAGCTCGCGGTAGCAGCGCAGCTCCTCGAAGTCGAATTGCTCCTTGCGCCCATCCCAAACGCGAGCACCCGAGGGGATCTCGTGGCACGCCTCGTCGAAGGTGGGCAGGTCAATGGGCTTGTGGCCCAGGTCAGCCGTGAGCATGCCGCATCCGATGTCGACGCCCACGAGGTTGGGTACCACAGCGTCCGTGACCCTCATCGTGGTTCCGATGGTGCAGCCTATCCCGAAATGCGCGTCGGGCATGATGGCGGTGTTTGCGCCCTCCGCAAACGGCATGCCGAGCATCGTGCGAATCTGCTCGACGCACGCGTCCTCTATGTTCGTCGCGTAGCACGCTGCCGTACCGTGCGTTCCCTCAATCGTGAACATGACAATCCTTCCTGCTCCTTGGCGGCTCCTAGGAGTTTGACGTGATGCATCATAGGCGCTCTCTTAGGAATCGGTTGTCCCTTCTTTCGTACACGCTATTTCGCAATACGGTCAGGTTGTCCTAGCGCGAATCGCATTCTTGGCGCTAGGCCTTCCCCCGAACACTTTCAGGAGGTGCTTCTTTGGAAGAGGGGTCTTGTTCGTCAAGCCATCGGCTTCGTGAGCTTTGTGGTGGTGGGGAAGGGAAGGGGCTCGGCGGCGCGACCCTTCCGGGCGCAATTAGCGCAGCGATTCGGGAAGAATTCGGCACGAAAACCGAGGTATCCCACGACGGGGGCTTCATTTCTGCGCTCCATCGCGGGTTGCTTTTCAGTCGCGGGAGGAATTCCCAGGTCAGCGCATCGCCCAATTCGAGGGCGACCCACGACTCGTGGCTTCCCCGTGGGATACCTCGGTTTTCGTGCCAAGATTTGCCTTGGGGGCTGTACTATTTCAGACTCGCGCGCCATTCCGATTCGGAAGAGCAACTTGCCCTTCCGAGCGTTCGCTTTTTCTGTTTATTACCGGAAGCGACCCCTTATGGCTATCGTGCTGCAATTCTTCGTATGCCTTGCAATCTCGATGCTTCCTCGAGTATCCCGATAAGCTCATCAGCCTGGTAGTACGCTCCTCGTTTCGCATTGCCCATCTTCGAAAGGATGCCTCTCTCGCAAGCGGTCTCTATAAGAGTGCGTGCCGCTCGGTCGGTGATGGCGAGACGGTTGGCGACATATGCGGCGTTCACGACAGGCTGTTCGACGAGAAGCTCGGGTAAACCGTGGGACGCCGATCCTGCGCGGTCGGTGTTCGAGGCACGCCATGCGCTCAACACATCGTCCACGTCGTCGGCGATGCGCAAACCGATGACGACGGCAAGCTCCAGAGCATCGGCAAAGCAGGCGATAATTGGCTCAATCTTTCCGACGTGGTAGGCGTCGAGCGCTTTCATGTACCGTTCAACGTCATGCAGCAGGCCCGCTGAGACGGGCAGGGTTGAATGCATCAGGACTTCGTCGTTTGCAAGCATGCGATGCACGAGCGCTCTGCCAGTGCGGCCGTTGCCGTCCGTAAAGGGGTGGATTGTCTCGAACTGAGCGTGGAAAATCGCTTCTTTGGCCACGGGAGGAACGTCCTCCCGCACCCCGAACTCAATTAGGTCGTTGATGTAGTCTGGAACGCGACTTGCGTGAGGGGGCACGAACGACGCTCCATGCGGGCTGTAGGGCGTGCCACCGATCCATACCTGCTCGTCTCGCAGTCCCTCCCACTCGGAGGTTTCTGCCATGAGCACGTCATGGATGCTGCAGATAGAATCGATGCTCACGGGTCCACTTTGCCGCAGAGCCTCGCGCATGGCGGCGACGTTGCCCGCGATGAGGAGCGCATTCGTAGGTGCCTTGTCGGAAAGTTCTGCGAGTGCCACATTGCGCACGCTCGATGTGAGCCTCTCAATCTGGGAGCTCGATGAAGACTCGCTTCTTAAAAGGAGGGCTGGAAGGTTCCAATCGCGCGCATTCTGGGCTTCGTCGAAGCGCGTTACGGCAACTTCGACATCTGCAATCCGCCGCTGAATCTCAGGAGACAGGTTGACCGTCAGTTGGGCAATCTTTGCTGGGAGCGCAGCCTCATATGTCGGCAAAATCTTGCGTCTGCGACTCTTGGGTATGAACGCGAGCTCGTCGTAATCCCTTTCCCATGCGCATGTCTCATAGGCTACACTCGGCCACATGACTTACTCCTTGCGAATTCAATGTCGATTCTGCTAGTTTTACGGAAGTGAATCATAGTACACTTCCGTAAAACTAGCAATAGATGTCATCATTCGTGTGCCTCTTGCGATTACAGATGTTTCTTCGTTTGACGAGGCCGGCGCTCAGCTCGTCCGGCTGGACGCTCACTTCCAAACAGATTGTCGAGCCCGCCGAGCGCGTTTGCATCACGTTCTCCCATCCCCTCGCATGAGAGCCCTAAAGGGAATGTGGCGAAGTGTGGCGGCGGGGGAAGGGGAGGGGCTCGACGCCGCGACCCATCTGGGCGCAATTGGTGCAGCAATTCAGGAAGATTCTGGCACGAAAACCGAGGTATCCCACGACGGGGGCTTCATTTCTGTACTCCATCGCGGGTTGCTTTTCGGTCGTAAGAAGAATCCCCAGGTCAAGGCCTCGCTCAATTCGAGAGCGACCCACGACCGCGCCTTCCGCGTGGGATACCTCGGCTTTCGTGCCAAGATCTGTCTTGAGGGCTGTACTTTTTCGGGCCGCTGTCCACTGCATTCGCTCAGCAAGCAGGCTTGTCCAAGAGCGTTGAATGCTGTCCCCGCTATATCGGGGGTTCGTCCGATTGTTGGAGGCTCGCATTCCCAACGCCGTTCCCGGACTCTTGGAGAGCGTTCAAAGTGCGTCCAAGAAGCTATTTTGGCAGGCTTTCCTCGTCGAGCAGATAATCGAACACGGACATAGTCAGAATCCCCTCGTTGTCGTAAGTCGGCTTCACCACATCGCGCACGAGCACGATCTTGCTGAAACTGTCGGGTACTTCGCGAAGTGGGGCCTTTTCCTGGCGTGTTTTCTCCTCATCCGGCAAGTGAAGCGCCGACTGTATGTAATAGCGCCGGGAACCTAGATTCGCGACGAAATCCACCTCGAGCTGCTTGCGCACTACCTTGCCGTCGACGCGCCTAGCCTTCGCGACGGAGCCGACGTCGACGGAAAAGCCCCTCGCGCGCAGCTCGTTGTACACGATGTTCTCCATGATGTGGGTCTCCTCGACCTGCCTGAAGCCTAGTCTCGCGTTGCGCAGGCCGATGTCCTCGAAGTAGTATTTCTTAGGACTCCCGATGTACTTGCGTCCCTTGACGTCGTACCGGCGGGCCTCTTCGATGAGGAAGGACTCCTCAAGGTAGCTGATGTAAGTGGAGATGGTGTTCGCGGTGATCTTCGAGTTCAGAACGCTTTTGAAGGTCGCCTCGATTTTGGGTGGGTTGGTGAGCGAACCGATGGAGGATGCCAGCACGTCCACGAGGTCTTCGAACTCTTGGGTCTTTGCCACCTTGTTCCTGGCCACCACATCCTTCAAGTATGTCTCGGAGAACAGGCGCTCTAGGTAGCGTGACTTTTGCTCGTCCGTGCGCATGCCAAGAAGAAGGGGCATGCCTCCGAAGACGACATACTCGGCCCAACCCTGGTATTTGTCTCCCTCAAAGCCTTGCATGAATTCGGAGAAGGACAGTGGTCGCACTCGGACCTCGTCTCCTCGTCCGCGAAACTGCGTCATGACGTCAGAGGACAGCAGTTTGGAGTTGCTGCCTGTCACATAGACGTCGACATTTCGCATGCGCAGCAGGCCGTTGAGCACACCATAGAGGCGAGGAGGCTCGTGCCCGCGCAGCTCCTCGTCGGAGATCGCGTATTGCACCTCGTCGAGCATGACGTAGTATCGCGACGTCTTATTCGCTATCTTGGACTTCAAATAGCTGTCAAGCACACCCGGGTCGCGCAGGCCCCTGTTCGCCTCCTCGTCCAATGCAACCTCTACGATACGATCGTCGCCGACCCCTAGCTCGTCTCTGAGGTAGTTGCCGAAGAGTTCGAACAGCAGATATGTTTTGCCGCACCGTCTGACGCCCGTGATTACCTTGATCATCCCGTTGTGCATTCTGTCGATCAGATTGTTTAGGTATCTATCCCTGCGCACTTCCATGTCTGCCTCCCTCAAATTTTCATTTAGTGATTATGTCACATGTTGCATTTTCGCTCAATGTGAACCCATAGTGCGATGCAATTCGGTCATGGAGTGTTTGAGAATCAGGAACGTTCGCGGCGCAACGGTCGTTCCCATCCGTCAGGCATGAAAGTCGCTTCAGGTCTTTGCGCTGAAGGTGGCTGTCGGAAAAGCGTTAGCTGTTGGAGCGAAAGCTGATTCGAGTCCAGCCTTTCTGAATGTTCGTCATCGCCACAACGACGTGTGCGCTGTGGCGGCCTTTGGAGCTCTATCTTTTCGCGGGCAGGCGCGATAGGCGATTAAACGATTCTCGATACTCTGACGATAAAAGCGATAATGGCGATAATCGCGAAAGGCCAGGTGGAACTATGGAGGGAAAGAGCAAGTCCGAAACTAACCCGTTCTAACCAATGGCAAGCGCCGACCCGCCTGTGCCTGCCGGGACAATCAAGATTAGGCAGAAGATAACCCCTAGTATTTCTGGGCTTCCTTGAGCGCTCTCATGTAGGTGGCGTAGTGCTCTACCCGGTGGGCGTCGCTTGCGAGGTAGTCGACCAGCCCGTTCTTGAGCAGGGCCGTTGCAGTGCGCCGACGCGGGTTGAAGATGCTCCCCTCCACGAAGTTCGCGGAAAGCTGAAGCCGGCAGCCCATTTCCCTCATCTCGCGCGCGACGTCGAGATTCTCCTGCACGGGCTTGTAGCGTTCGGGGTGGGCGATCACGATGTCGACGCCCTTGCCCTGGATGGTGTAGATTGCGCGCTGCCAGTTCGCCGGCAGATGGCTGCTTGAGAACTCGAGCAAAAGCAAGTTGGTGTCCTCGATGCAAAGGCTCGGCGCCGCATCGAGCCCCATGTCGGCGAGCTTCTTCCAGTGAACCTCATATCCCAAGCTCAGACGTACGCCGTTCTTCTCCGCATGCGCCTTGAAGGCCCGATAGCGCTTCTCGATGAGCTCCGCATCGAAGTCGGAGTGCTTGCAATGCGGGGTGCATACGATGTGGTCGATGCCGGCATCCCGCGCGGCAAGCAGCATTTGGTGGGACTCCGCCGGTGTGCGCGAGCCGTCGTCGACCCCGTTTAGGATATGGCAATGGATGTCGAACACGGCGCCCTATTCCTCGCTTCCCACCTCGTGGTAGTACACGTTGAGAACCGTTTCGTACACGTTTGTCTTGTCCAGGTAGAACTCCGCGAACTTGTCCCCCTGCTGCATGGTGCCCTGAAGGGTGGTCATGTCGACCGACGTGATCCCCGTTGCCAGGACGGAGCTTGCCAGGTAGCTGAACTCGTTGAGCCCCAAGTTCGTCACGGCATAGTTTGAAGCCGTCGTGTACAGGTTAACCAGCGTCCCGACGTTGCCCTGGGCACTCGAGAGCGCCTGCTTGCAGAACGTCTCGACGAACTGCGACTGGCGCGCTTGGCGGTCAAGCGACGACGTCAGCACTGACGTGTCGCGCCACTGCACGTACTTGAGCGCGTTGCTCCCGAACAAAACGGTTGGTTCGCCCTCGACGATGTTGGTGTTGGGAACCGACTGCGTCGGGGTCAGCGACACGCCCCCGATGGCATCCGCGAGCGCGCCGACGCCGTCCATATCGAGCGAGAAGTAGTAGTTCACGGGCATGTTGTACAGCACGCGCGAAACCGCGGAGGCGGTGTATTGGCTGCTCAGCTCACCGCCGTCGCCGTACGCGTAGGCCAGGCACAGCTGCATGGTCGACATGCCGGTGAAGGTGTCTCCCATGAACTCGCCCACCTCGACCATCGAGTCGCGTGGGATGCCGATTCCCGTCGTCTCGCCGGTGTCGAGGTTCACGGCGAGCACCATGACGGCGTCCGCCTGCCCGACGCTCTTGCCCGGCACGACCTCCTCGGTCTGGCGGTCGTAGCCTATGATGGCGACGGAAACCATGTTCTCGTTCAGCGTGTACGTCTTCCCGTTGTACTCGACGGTGCGGCCCTCGTCGTAAGTCACAGCGCTGTCGTCCGCCTGGATGTCGTCGGCGGTGTTGGCCTGCTTCACAGCGCTCTCGCCCGACTTCATGAAGGCGAAGGCGGCGACAGCGATGACGACCGCGATCGCCACGAGAATCCCCACGACGATAGCAACGCGCTTCAGGATTTTCTTGCGGCGCGAATGGTGGCGCTTCTTCTTCCTGATGAGGACCTCTTCCTCCATCGTCTGGGGCGCCTCGGGGTTCGCGGGCGTCGGGGCCTCCTCGGGAGTCTTAGGGGTCACGGGTGCCTCGGGGGTCGAGGTGGTGCCGCTGCCCGTCTCATCCAGGGCGTTGTCTTTCGTTTCGCTTTCTTCCAAAGTGCTTTGTCTTTCGCGCTAGTAGGTCGGTTGGTCGCTGACGAGAACTCCCGTCACGAGGTATCTTCTCACGATGTGGTTGGAATCGCCGGTGCAGGTGCTCAGCTGCACGATTTTATCGCTTGATGTGAGGGTCGTGCCTTCGCGCACGTTCTCGACGAGCGAGTCGGGGCTGAGCACCGAGTCGAAGTACTGCTGGACGATGGTCGGGTCGGAGAAGTTGAACGAGTTCAGGATGTGACGGTTGTCGTACTGGTATGCGGCGATGATGCGATAGGTGAGGATGTGTCCGTCGGTGTAGAGGTACATGTCCTCGTGGGAGTCGAAGAAGTCTTTGTTCTCGAAGCGGTGCAACGTGGTAAACATGGTTCCCTGCACCAGGTTGTGCCCGTAGATCACCGTGACGGGGTCGGAGAAGTCAGTCCTGTTTGCCAGCTGCGTGTAGATGGCGCCCTCCTCGGACCATTCGCCGTCCTTGTTGTGCTTCAGGTAGAACGTGTCATCGGTCGGGTGCTGCACCACCGGGTAGTTCACGTCGGTGCCGGGGATGTAGATCCAGGCGTAGATGTCGGGGTTCTCCAGGCGAAGCGACGCGAAGTCGATCGGGTTTTCCACTCGCGGATCCGCGGCGTCTTGCGAGGTGGTGGGAACTTCTGGCTCGGGGGTCGCGGCATGAGCTACGAGCGGTTTATGCAGCATAAGCCTAAGTACGAATCGTATGAGGATTTCATTGAGCACCTTGAGGGTATGCTCGGATGATTTGTCATTTGACGTTAGCGGTGGTTTGGTGGCGGTAAAGATAAACAGATTGGCCAAGAGCGCAAAGGAGAGATACGGCGGGCTTTCCAAGGTTAAGAAGGCAACTCTTTGGATAACCCTGTGTAGTTTCCTGCAACGTGGACTTTCTTTCATCACGGTCCCCATCTTTACTCGCTTGCTGAGCACTGCGGACTATGGTTCTGTGAGTGTTTACCAGAGCTGGGAAATGGTCGCTATGTATGTGGCTACCCTTGGTGTCACATATGGTGGCTTCAACAACGGTATGATGCGCTTCAAAGACGATCGCGAGGGCTATACGACTTCTGTAGTTGGCTTGGTTCTTGCTCTTGGCGTGCTTTGGATTGCGCTTTGCTATACTCTGTCCGGCAATGTCGTGGCCATTACGGGTATGCCGCTTATGCTCTCGTCCCTGTTGTTCGTCGAGGTAATTGTTAAGGGCATCTACGATATTTGGGTGTCCAGGATGAAGTTCGACTATGAGTATCGGAAACTCGTTCCGGCTTCTCTGGTTCTTTCTATTGCGGTTCCCGCGCTCGGCATCCTATTTGTTGTGATGGCTAGCGATAAAGTTCTCGCTCGAGTTCTGTCTTTTGTACTTGTCGAGGCGGCTTTTGCAATGGTTCTTGGCGGATGCATGCTAAAGCGCAGCAAGTGCCTGTTTAAATGGGAGTATTGGAAGTTTACCCTCCTGTTTAACATCCCCTTGCTTCCGCACTACCTTTCGCAAGTGGTGCTAAGCTCCAGCGACCGCATTATGATTGCGAACATGTGCACCGCATCCGATGCGGGCATCTACAGCATCGCCTATTCGGCGGGGATGATCATGACGTTGCTCACCAATTCCCTGAATTCGACTGTCGTTCCATGGCTCTATCGCACTCTGGCCGCAAAAGAGCTTAGGAGAATCAGCAAAACGAGCATTACGGTTCTTGGGGGTTTGGCTTTGATTGTGCTCGTTGTTGATATCCTGGCCCCGGAAGTCGTCGCTATCCTGGCTCCTGGGGAGTATAGCGAGGCGATGACGCTTGTTCCCGTCATCGCCGCGAGCGTGTTCTTCATGTTCATGTATTCGTACTGTTCAAACATTGAGTTTTATTACGAGAAGACTGGCCTCGCCTCCGTCGCTTCTGTGCTCGCTGCAGTGCTTAATGTTGCCCTCAACGCCGTGTTTATCCCTTTGTTTGGTTATCGTGCTGCGGGCTATACAACCTTGGCGTGCTATGTGGCGCTCGGCGCTGCTCACTACATTTTCTCTCAAAAGGTCGTGCGTGCAGAGGTTGGCTCCGCTGTCCTCAACGGCGCCGCCGTGTGGGGGCTCGCCCTTATCTTCACTGCGATTTCTCTTGTTCTGCCGCTTCTCTATCCACACCCTATCGTTCGATATGTCGTATTCGGCATCGCCGTCGTTGCGGTCGTCGTGTTCCGCAAAAAAATTGCCACAAAGGTTAAGGAGTTCAAAGGTTGATGATTTCAGCTCTTAAGCAAGACATCTACGTGTCGACCATCATCGACTCGCATAACTATGGGACCGTGCTGCAGGCGGTTGCAACTCGCGATGTCCTCGAGCGCTACGGCCACCCCGTTTTCATAGACTATTGCCGGCCGCATTGGACAACTAAGGGCTGGATAAAGTCGTACATGGACAACGCCAATCGAAGCGTGCTTGAGAGACTTGCTCGCCTCGTTGCGAATGCGCCGGTTAGGCATAAGTCATCGACGCTGTTTCGCTCCTTTGTCGAGCGCGAACTTGAGCTGTGCTCGTCAGCGCCGTACCTTGCTCGCGGCGAAGGGCTCGACCCCTCCGCCGCGTATTGCGTGGGCAGCGATCAAACGTGGAACATCGAGTGCAACTATGGCATCGACCCCGTTTATTTCCTCAAGAATGTACCTGGGAATTACAAGAAGGTTGCCTTCTCGGCGAGCTTCGGGCGTCCTGACCTGAGCGCCGAGGAGATGGCGCTTACAAAGCCGCTGCTCTCGCAATTCGATGCAATTTCGGTACGCGAGAGCTCGAGTGTGGCGATTCTGGAAGGAATGGGTATTGGCGGTACGGCTCTCAAGGACCCTGTGCTGCTCTGCCGACCGGAGCTTTGGCTCGAACTCGCGGCGGGCGTTCCCGCTGCAGCGGACGGCTACGTTCTCGTTTACATGCTCAATGATAATCCTGGCATGTGCGCGTTTGCCCGGGAGCTTGCCGAGCGCGAGGGGCTGCGCGCCCGCATCGTGACGTTCAACCCCCTGAAACGCGCACCCGAGGGACTGGAAGGCATTTGCCTTCCCAAGCCCGAAGAGTGGGTCTCGTTGTTCCGCGACGCCTCCTACGTGGTGACGGATTCTTTCCATGGCACTTGTTTCTCGCTCCTGTTCGAGCGTCCCATGGTCGTATTCGACCCGCCTAAGTTTTCGGTACGCCTCAAAGATGTGCTCGGGGATTTCGTGCTCGCTGACAGGCGAGTTGCTGACGGGTGCGACCCCATGGACATTGCCGACGCATCGATTGATTGGAGCGCGGTGCGGGCGCGCAAGGAGAGGTTCGTGAAAGAGGCGAGGGCTTTTCTCGACGGCGCGTTCGAGGCTTGTGTCGAGGTAGGGCAAAATGGCAGATAGCGCTTCTCGATCTTGCGCGAGGTGTCTCGCAGCCATTGATTCCGATGGCGATGAGCTCATGCTCTCATCGTCGGGTGGAGCCTTTTCGATTTTGGCGCGAAGAATGCTCGATCTCGGTGGCGTTGTGTATGGCCACGCTTTCGATGATGGGCTCCACGTTGGCTGCGTGCGAGCAGAGAATCTTGACGAGCTCTCAGCGATGCGCGGCTCCAAATACGTTCAAAGCGATATGGGCGACGCGATTGCGAGCGTCGGGCGCGATCTCGGCGCAGGGCGTGAGGTCCTGTTCAGTGGGACGCCTTGTCAGATAGATGGGCTGCTCGCATTTCTCGGCGGCCCACGGGATGGCCTGCTCACCGTGGACATCGTTTGCCACGGGGTGCCTAGTCAGGCGTTCTTCGCTGACTGTATGGGGGAGGAATTTACCGATCGGCTGCTTTCGCTTCGCTTCCGCGACAAGCGTGAAGGCTGGGGCTGTGGTGGTGGTGCCTCTATTCTCCATTCCGGGATTGAAAAGGATGTGCCTTTCTCGCCCGAGATCTCGTATTACTACAAGCGCTTCCTTGCTGGAGATGTGTATCGCGAGAGCTGCTACAGGTGCCCCTATGCCGGCGGCGAGCGCCCCGGCGACTTCACTATCGGCGACTTTTGGGGGATTGATGTTAATAGCTCGGGTCTCGATGCTCGCCGCGGAATTTCCCTCGTCATTGCTAACACGGCGAAGGCTGAAGAACTCATCCCCTATATAAAGAGTGAGACCTCGTGGGCCGAACGCCCTCTGGAGGAAGCGGTGCGCGGGAATGATCAGCTCATGCACCCCACTCCGCGGCCGGAGTCTCGCGATGTTGTGCTCGAGCGCTGGAAGGAGGAAGGCATCGGCGTGCTGGAGGATGAGCATCGTCGGTCTGTGTCGCTTTCTTCTAAGAAATGGCTGGCTAAAAGGGCAATAAAAAAAGCTGTAAAGGGGGTTCTGGGAAAATGAAGAATCAGCCGAAGGTCTCTTTGATTGTGCCGGTCTACAACGCCGAGAAATGGCTTCCCGCGTCGTTCCGCTCATTTGAGGGGCAGACGTACTCCAACACCGAATGGGTGCTCGTCGATGACGGGTCCGTTGATGGGTCGGCAGCGTTGTGTTCTAAGTGGTGTTCGGTCGACCCCAAAAAACGCAGATTCGTGCGCAAGACGAACGGGGGTGCGTCTTCAGCGCGCAATGTTGGTCTTGATGCGGCGACTGGCGATTATGTGCTCTTCTGGGACAGTGATGACGAGCAGGACCCGAAGGCAATCGAGAAGATGGTTAGGAGTCTTCCTCTGGCCAACGGGATTGCGGTCTGCGCAATACGCCGTGTGCTGCCCGATGGCTCGCGCCATGATCTTTTTACCTGCAAACATCACGTTGTGGAGCCTGATGCGGCTGTCGGCGAATGGCTCGGGGGGGGTCTCTACGGGTCCCTACTCGAAGCTTGTGCCAAGACGATTGCTCATCGATAACGACATCAGGTTTGAGGAGGGGGTGATTAACGAAGACGTCCTGTGGACGGCGGAGGTTCTGGCCGCATCAAGCTCGGTCGCCTTCATTGGTGAACCCCTCTATCGCTATATTGCCCACGAAGGAAGCGTGACCGGGACTTTCGACTCCGGGGTCGCCATTGTGTTCGATAACTGCAGAAGGCTCGAGCATTTTGTTTCGGGACTTTTCCCTGGGCTCGAAGGGGACTGTGCCTCTTACTGCGCACGTGCCTGCTGGAGCGTCATTCTTGCCGCTTCAAGGGGCGAGAACAAGAAGCGGTACCCTAAGGTCTATACGAGGGCTATGGTTGAGCTATCCAAAAGGGAAAAGGACATTTCCCAGTTTTGCGCGTCGCCCAAGGATCTGATTCTCCGTGTTCTAGTTAAAATGCGGCTTTATGGTCTCCTGAAGAAATGACAAGTCTAATCTCAAAGGAGGGTTAGAGGCTATTGGAGAGATGTATTCCGAACCTTCATTCTGATGACTCCGAATGTTGCGGCTGTAGCGCCTGCTACGCTGTGTGTCCTTGCGGCGCTATAGCCATGGAGCCGGACTGCTACGGGTTTCTGTATCCGCGAATAGACCAGGCACGATGTATTTGCTGCGGAAAGTGCCTTAGCGTGTGCGTGTTCAAGAAGAAGCTTGGAGCAACGTCGAAAACGATGGCAAAGCAGTAAAACCAAAGCTGCTAACTGACGCAGCTAATCGACACAATAGAAAGACCCCGTATGCTGTTCAGCTTTCGCATCACGTGGGCTGGGCGAGTCGTCACAATGTGGATGGGACCTTACTGACACGGGCTAGACCTCTGTTTAGTGCTTCGCCAGTGAAGTCATTCGTGCTTCGGCTAAGTTCAAGATCGAGTGCGGTATGGTCGTGGATGATCGCAAATGCAATCGAGGCTGAAGACTACGTAACTGCTCGAATCCGACCCACTCCGCTTCTGCCGTTTCTACCCCGCAACTCAACCGAGTTGCGGGGTTTCTCGGTCTTTGGGCGGATTATTCGCTGCCGGTTAACGGTCGTTAACTACAGGGGGTGACAATCGGCAAAAGGCCCTCTTTCGTCGTGTCGCCGCTCGCCCTTAGGGCACGTCCAAAATACCCCGTTTTCCGCCTCTGGGCAGGAGCGCAATCTCGCGCTCCCCGACCCAGGGGAGGAAGCATGCTCTCATCGCGAGGCTGCCGCAGCAGCTACGACTGCATCGTCAAAATCAAGTGCGTTACCACGCGCCCGATACTGTTCAGCCAGCTCATGCGTAGCGACGGAGAGTGGGCGGTGAACCCCGAGGAGCTGTTCGCAGACGACCGAAGCCCCGCCTCCGAGCAGCAGCGCGTCCACGAGGACGAATTGCATTCGCTCATGCGCAGCGCTGGATTGGGCGAAATTCTCCCTGAGCGAGCTCAGCCAGGGCATGGTGTCTGCGGTTTGGGTATGCGGATTTGCTGGCGCAATGGGGCGAGGAGCGGAACAGGCCCCTCAAGCCGTCCGACGTCTCGCGCTGCGATTCCGCCCGAGTGTGGTGGCGTGGCGAGTGCGGCCACAGTTGGCGGCTGTCCGTGAGGACGAGGGCGTTCAACGACGCCGGATGCCCGTACTGCGGCAGGAGGCTGACGCTGGAGGGCTTCAATAGCGCCGAGTGCCTGGACGCTGGCATCTTGCACCTCTGGCATCCCACCAAGAACGGCGACCTGAAGCCTTCGCAGGTCTCCGATCGCACGGCCAAGAGGATCTGGCTGCAATGCCCGACGTGCGGGTACGAATGGCGCGAGAGCCTGTGGGGGACTCGCAAAGAGAGCCGCAAGTGCCCGTCGTGCCATGGGGGAAGGGGGCACTATCTCGCCAAGGGCAGCAACGACCTCGGGTCAAAGAGGCCGGACGTCGCCAGGCAGCTCGACCCCGAGCTGAACGGCGGCCTGCGCGCCGAGGACCTCCACGCCCACGCGGGCGCCATGGTGTGGTGGCGCGGACCGTGCGGCCACGTCTGGCGCGAGAAGGTGAGCATGCGCTCCATGCGCGTCGACGACAGCTGTCCGTACTGCAAGAACCGCAAGCTGCTGCGCGGCTTCAACGACCTGGCCACCGCGTATCCCGAGCTCGTGGCCGAATGGGATTTCGAGCGCAACGGCGACCTGGGGCCCGACGGCGTGAGGCTCAACGCGACCAAGCAGGTCTGGTGGAGGGGAAGCTGCGGCCATGAATGGCGGATGTCGCCGCGCCAGCGGGCCGTCGAGGGGCTGGGCTGCCCGTACTGCTCGGGCCATCGCGTGCTCGCCGGTTTCAACGACCTCGCGAGCCAGCATCCCGAGCTTCTGGCCGAATGGGATTGGGAGCGCAACGGCGACCTGGGGCCCGACGGCATCGTCTCCGGCAGCGCGAGGAGGGTCTGGTGGAGATGCGGGCGTGGGCACGCATGGCAGATATCCGCCTACAACAGGACCGGCGGCGCCGACCGCGGTTGCCCCTACTGCGGCGACCGCAAGGTGCTGAAAGGCTACAACGACCTGAGGACGACGCATCCCAAGATCGCGAGGGAGTGGAACAAGGAGCGCAACGGCGACCTGAAGCCGACCGGCGTGATCGCCAACTCCAACAGGCGCGTCTGGTGGAAGTGCAAAGAGGGCCACGAGTGGTCCGGCCTCATAGCGAACCGGGCGCGCAAGGGCAAGGCGGACCCGGGCTGCCCGTACTGCTCGGGACGCAAGGTGCTCGCCGGCTACAACGACCTGGCCACCACGCATCCCGACATAGCGGCGATGTGGCACCCGCGCATGAACAAGCGCTTGAAGCCCACCGGCGTGCAGGCCGTAAGCCGCAAGCCCGCATGGTGGCGCGGCGAGTGCGGCCACGTCTACCAGATGGCCGTCCGCGACAGGGCGAGGGCCAAGCCGGGCTACTGCCCGTACTGCTCGGGGAGGAAGAGGCCCGAGAGGCCGATAAGGCTCGACTAGCCCTCGGCCCCTCGGCGAGGAAGGAATGGGGGGAGGCTGGTCGGTGCCTCCTGCCTATAGGCGTGATTTTGCGAATATTGGACTGGACGGCCATGCGTGGCGGTTATGAGGGTCCGCATCGTTTTCTATGACTGGATTTATGTATACGTCGACGTTGATGCGAAGAATCGTCCCATTGGGAATCTGCCCCAATGGGACGATTTTCTATCCGATTCGAAGGCAGCTTTTCGAAGCTGGTTCATCGTCGATGACGGTCGGAATGAGCTGCAAAAGTCCGGAGGTTCAAACTCCAGGAAGCAGATAGTTCAGCTATCCAGTCAGAGCATTTCTGCAGGTAATCTTGCGTTTTCGTCTTGACAAAAGGGATGACGCTTGTAGGTCCCAGGCCCGAGCGCCCAGCTTTCTGTGCCGAGTTTGAGAAGCGTATTCCCGGCTGGCACTATCGCACCATGGTGACGCCGGGGCTCAGCGGCCTCGCGCAGGTGACGGGTGGGTACGATCTGCTCCCTAAGGAGAAGGTGCTTCTTGACCTGTGGTGGTGAGTGTCCTCTTCATTGCGTTGCCGGCTAAGGCAGGTGCTCTAAATTCGCGCAAGAACGTGCGCGGTTGCTCGCGAGGTATTGAACATTGAAGGCCTGTTGACTTAGTCTTCCTGTGTTTGCCCATGCCATTGTCTGTCCTTTGTGCTGGTCGTGCGATGAAATCTGGGATCGAGGCGGCGGCTGTGGCGTCAGGACGGTTGGCGGTCTGGCTGAGGGCATGGATTTTCGGCCTTCGTTAGCAATTGACGATGGGGAACCATGGGGAAACTCGCGGCCTCTTTCTCGCTTTAACGCGGCTGTTTCGGCAATTACACGGTATTCTGTTTGTGGTGTGTTGTCGCGTGATATGTGGTGCGGTCTTGTCCGATTCGGTAATCATGGCATGCCGATTCGACCGTGTTTTCGCTAAGGAGTACAGTTGATCAAGGGTGCGTTTCGTGAAAACCCGTTTGTCGGATTTGGCTGCGGTGGGTACCGGTCTTTCTGCGGATCTGAGCTTGCGCGTATAGGGCCGTTCGATAGGGTACAGGTAGTTGCGGGGCAAAATAACTGCGGCAAGTCGGCGCTTGTCGATTATTTCATTAAAGTGCTTGGAGTGATAAATGCGCGTGGTGAGCTGAGAAAAGAGGATAACCCTCTCGTTCAGGCTGATGTCCCGTTGGGGCTTCAGGGCTCCAGCGAGCAATCGCATACAACAATCTCTCTTTGCGTCGGTGTTGATGCACTTGATGAAAGATTAATGCGGGATGCGCAATCGCCGAGGCAGCGGCTTCACGCAGAGAGCCTTTCCAGACTCTTTCGGGGTTTCCCGTATGCTGCGAACGAAGGAAAGACTGCCTGGATAGATTTTACTTTTGGGCGAGAGGGGAACGCTTTGGATACGAAAGCGCACTTTGCGCTCAGTATTCGCAGTATGAGGCCTCGGGTGCGGCAATCGATTTAACCGATGCGTCTCTATCCATTTGCAGTAGTGCTGGCAATGCGGCGCTCAATTACGCCAACGTCGTTCGTGCTGCAATGCCGTGGGACTTGCTGCCCAAGCTTCTAAAAGTCGATGCTGTCAGATCAATCGTTGATTCGGATTCGACGGGCAAGGATGGCATAATTAATAGCGGAGTGGGACTTCCAGCCGCTCTGTTGCGTTTGAGGAACCCCGAGAGAGGTGATTTCGAGCTGTCGAGGCAACGTTGGGACAAGCTCGAAGGCTTCGTGCGCGACGTTTTGAACGACCAAGGCGCGTCGCTCCTGGTATCTCATGCCAGCCATGTCATCTCGGTCAAAACGGCCGACACGGATTACCTTCCCCTTGAATCGCTTGGCACTGGGGTAACAGAGTTGCTTATCTTGGCGTCGGTTATTGCGTGCAACGTAGACAAGATAATATGTATTGAAGAACCCGAGATACACCTGCATCCAGCGCTTCAGGCGAGATTCATGGACTTCTTGCTCGCGGATGAGTCGAACCGCTTCATTGTGACAACGCATTCGCCGACGATAATTAATGCCGCTGGAGTTCAAGTCGCCCATGTGAGCAAGGCGAACGGAATATCTGCGTGTCGTCAGCTTGACGGAATGGTCGTTGCTCGCGATCTTTTGGACGACTTGGGTGCGAAGGCCTCAGATTTGCTCCAGTCGAATTTTGTTGTATGGGTCGAGGGGCCTTCGGACCGCATCTATATCAACCATTGGATTGAAGAGTGGGCTGAAGGGCGCGGCATTCGGCTTAACGAGGGTATTCATTACAGCGTCATGTTGTACGGAGGAAAACTCCTGAATGCGCTGGACGCGAACGCCGCTGGCTCCGACGATAGTCTGATAGCCTTGTTTCGAATTAACACTCATTTTTGTGTGCTTATGGACTCGGATAAGAAGAGCAAGAGCTCTAGGCTGGGCGAGACGAAGCGGCGAATAGTGGATGAGTGTGAGGCAAGTTGCGCGATGTCTTGGGTTACCTGGGGAGCGACGATTGAGAACTACGTGCCTGAAGAAGCTTTGGTAACTGCTATCAAGGTCGTCCATCCTGGAAAAAAGTGGAACCATGAGCTCGGCAATCGCTACGTTTGCCCGTTGAGCTTTAAGTTTAGTGGCTCGCGTTCTGGGGCACCGAATAAGATTGCGGTTGCCAGGGAGGTTTGCCAGGTCGGTTTCGAACCCCTGGGCAGGTGCCGCGAGCGGGTGGCAAAGCTCTGTAGCGCAATCTGCTCGGCGAATGGAATTGAGGTTTAGACAAGGTGGAGCAGCCTTCCCCACTCTCGCTATCGTGGCTTGAGTTAATCCGTCGACAGATTTCAACGGTGAGCATCAAAGCAGTGCCGACGGCTGATGCGCCCTGCTTTCGCTGTGGGCTGCAAAGTGGGAAAATAGCCGATGGTGGAGCAAGGATTCGATCGAGGAAGCAGGTGCGCTGGCATGTCGCGAAAACCTAAGTGTCTCGAACCGTTCGGTATCAAGGGGATTGAAGTCTCGAGGTTTCGTGCTATGCATGACCTTGAGATTGGACTCGGACAGCTCGTCACCGTGATAGCCGGGCAGAATGGGACGAGCAAGTCCACCATATTGGGCATGCTAGGGCAACCGTTCGGACTCAGGGATCGGCGGACCATCTTCAGCAAGCCGTTCAGCACTAAGTTTACCGACATATTCAACATGTCGTCCGAGCATGATATTCCAGGTGAGCATTTATATTACGTCGATTTCAACGATGAGGCCATAGCTGGGTCCCAAGGACAGCATGTCCAGGTCAAATCGTTTAAACGTCCCGCAAAAGACAAGTCTTCCATTCGCATTGTCACCGGTGCCTCTCGCGCCAAAGGCGAGGGCAATATTGACTACCCCGTAATCTACCTCGGCTTGAAAAGGACCAACCCTGTCGGTGAGTTCTTTAACCCGCAGGCCGAGCAGACGGACTTTTCGGAAAGCGAAGTCGAGCAATTCAATCAGTGGTACGCTCGTGTTATGGTCGATCAGGAAAAGACTACCGGTGTCGTAAGGATGTCAAAGCATGGACAGAAGGAAACCCTTCTTGTCAACACCCCCACCTACGACTATCTCGCCAACTCCGCCGGGCAGGACAACCTTGGGCAGATATTGGGCGCCCTTATCTCTTTTCAGCGGCTAGCCGATGCTATGGGCGAGGAATACAGAGGCGGCCTTCTCCTGATTGACGAGCTTGACGTGACCCTGTTCCCCTCCTCTCAGGTGAGGCTTTTCGAGCTATTGGAAGAGCAGGCTGGGGCGCAGAGGGTGCAAGTTGTTTTTACCACCCATTCAATGACGCTTCTTGAGAAGGCCGTTGAGGAGACGCAGGACAGAAACGATATGGTCAAGGTTCTGTATCTCAAGAAAAGGGAGTCTGGAATCAGGCTGACGGTCGACCCACCGATAGACGAGATTCAAGCCGACCTCATGGTTGAGCCGCTGAGGCCAAAAAAGGGCTTCAAAGCTGAAATCTGGTGCGAGGACGACGAAGCGAAATGGGTGCTCGGGCAGATAATGCCTTCACGGTTGAAACGGAAATGCGACATTGTCTCCGCGAAGCTCAGTTGCGGCGAGCTGGGTGAGCTCGCCGTTAGGGATATAGCTTCCTTGCGAGGTGTGTGCTTCGTGGTAGACGCTGACTCGAACAAAGATGTGGCGAAGCGGATAAAGGATTGCGGCAGAAGGTTCGTGCTGCCTGGAGGCGGTACGTCGCCAGAGCAGTCTATATATGATTTGCTTTCCAATCTCTCGGATGAAGATGACTTTTGGATCAATAGCAGGCAATACACCAAACAGGTCATGCTCAGTCGGTTTGCCGACTCAAAGCGTGAATTCGAACGCAATGGCGGGGATAAGGAGCGTAAGCATTATAAACAATGGTTTAGGAGAGAGAAAGCCGAAGGCCTATGGGGTGAAAATGGCTCGTCTGTTGCCGCTCTTTGGATAAAGAAGTACGAGCCGGAGATTCAGGACTTTAACGAGAGACTCGAGCGAAGAGTTGACGGAATCATAAAACGGCAGCAGTATGAACGAGGGCAGTAAAGTGTTACTTGTTCGACGCATTGAGGAGGTGGAAAGATGGCGACTACGTACACGCCCATCAGGTATCCTGGCGGGAAGACGAAGCTGTATCCTGAGATTAAAGCTATCCTTGAGTCAAATGACTTGCTTGGGCATCCTTACGCCGAGTTGTTCGCTGGTGGTGCGGGACTTGCCATCAAGCTCCTCCTGAAGGGCGATGTGTCCTCGATCGTGATTAACGATTTTGACCGTGCCGTGTACTGCATGTGGGATGCCGTCGTCAATCACGCCGAAGAACTGTGCGAGTTTATCGACTCCGTCGTCCTAGACATTGAAACCTGGAAGGCGATGCGTGCTGTGTACCGAAGCTCCGATGATGTTGGCGATTTCGAGCTCGGCAAGGCGGCTTTCTATCTCAACAGGACAAACGTGTCGGGCATCCTAGGCGGCGGTGTTATAGGCGGGCTCAAGCAGGCCGGCAACTACAAGATGGACGTTCGCTTCAACCGTGAGACCTTGAAGAAAAAGGTCATGGACATCGCGGCGCGAAGGAGCGATATCGAGGTAACAAGGCTTGACGCAGAGGATTTCATCAACGATAGAATGAGTGATTCCGAGCTGTTCGCCTACCTCGACCCGCCGTATGTGCAGAAGGGTCCCGGCTTGTATCGAAGCGCGTTCGACGAGGCGAAGCACAGGTCGCTTGCCCGGAAAGTCGGTGACGCCAGGAGCAAGTGGGTCGTGACGTACGATGCCGACAAGCTCATTGACGATATTTACGGCGATTACGAGCGCGGAGACCTTGAGATTAGCTATACGGCCAACGTGAAGACCGTCGGCAAGGAAAAGATTATCCTCGGACCGGGTCTTAACTGGCCCGAAGGGCTCTGAAGCTTATTGAGCGGTGAATCAGTTTGCGATGGCGGAACGCGGTCTGACAATGGCGGTGGCGAACCAGCATCGCTATCTGCTGCGGCTCCGTTTTGGTGTTCATGGCCCGCATGCAGCATTACGACGGTGCGACGCGTCTGCTCGATGCGGCTTCGAGCCTCGACGTTGCGCATTGCTTCGCGTCATCCAGACATGACGAAGTGACTGGCGTCGTGTATTCCTGTAGGGTTAACCCCGATATGCGCGTCTCGATTGGAGAACAGCCCGACGGTCGGGAGCCCGATTGGTACGAGTTGACCGATCGTTGCCGGGGCGGGCGCCCCTGCTCGTGATACCGTGGGGCTATGAGCCGAGAATTGCCGCGCAGCATGGGGCGTTCATCATGACATCGCTCGACGGCTCGCTGGCTGACCCAAATCTTTTCATGAGCTAGGCGGTCGACTTCGAGGTTCGTCCGATTTGGATTCCTCCAAAGCTGAAGCCTTCCGTGAGAAGGTGCCTGGTGGCAAAGTAACGAGAAGCCGTGGCGTTGCGGTGGCCGACCCTGGCGGAAGGCTGCATTAGCCGGCTTCGGTTGCGAGGTTCATGTAGCCGCGCGCCGCTTGCGGAGAATCGTCTCATTGGGAATTCGCCCCAATGAGACGATTCCGTTTGGGGGAGAGGGGTCGTCTTCGGGCTCGACCCGACCCTTCGAATTGTCGTCGGGTGTTTTTATTATACGCAAAGCGGTAGCTGCGATTCGCTGGTGCGATACGCTGTCCGTAGTGCCATTGGCAATACAGAAAACTGCAGATCAAGCCAATGATCAAGCATATCGGCGCCTTTAGTGTTTTTCGTCTTGACAAAAGGGATGTCGGTAATTGGCCCGCGCCCTATGATCTTGGCAGAGTATGAACAGATCGGGGCTCGTTCTCGATATGGTGCTAATGATATCCGCCCGGGGTTAACTGGTTGGGCTCAAATCAATGGCCGCGATGCGGTGACAGTGGAGGAAAAGGCGCGCCTGGATGGGAATCTGCCCCAATGGGACGATTTGTTATCTGATTTAGAGGAAGCTTTTCGGAGCCGGTTTATCGTCGATGACGGTCGGAATGAGCTGCAAAACTCGACGAAGCAGGAGTCGGCTTTCGACAACTCAACTAAGACCGTCGCTGTTTCCGGCGGTACGTTTTCGTCTGCCGTCTCCGTCGACCTGTGTGCGGAAGGTTGTGCTCCTGTCAACAACGGCGATGGCACGTACGGCGTTGTTGCCGGCGTGGCGCAGAACGGCACGAAGGCGTACACGAGCTTGCAGGCTGCCGTTGACGCGGCTCAGCACGGCGAGACCATTCAGCCGCTGAACGACACCACGGAAAACATCACCACCAATGCGTCCAAGCAGATTACACTTGACCTGAATGGGCATACCCTCAACGGTGGCTCGGGCACTGCGAAAGCGACCATTCTGAACGAGGGCACCGTGACTATTACCGACACGAGTGCTGGCAAGACCGGCACCATCAAGCGCGACGATCAGGGCATCGAGGGCGAGACCAGCTATTACGTTATCCATAACATCGGCACAATGGTTATTGACCAGGCGAATGTTATGAACAACTCTGGCTAC
The DNA here is from genome assembly GCF_048412355.1 of Ellagibacter sp. Classification (NCBI taxonomy): domain Bacteria; kingdom Bacillati; phylum Actinomycetota; class Coriobacteriia; order Eggerthellales; family Eggerthellaceae; genus Ellagibacter; species Ellagibacter sp. The sequence continues at coordinate 11,881 of NZ_DBFSAP010000020.1, read as the reverse complement.
TGGCGTCGCAGATGTGATTCTTGCGCATCCTATGGCAAGCAAGGCCGGAAAAGATTACGCTACGCAAATCAAAGCCGCGGTCTAGAAGAGGAGCAAAAGAAATGCTAAAGAAATACGAGAGCCCCGAGCTGGATGTCGTCGAGTTGGAAGACCGCGACGTTATTGTTGCGTCTGGTGTGTCTGGCGGCATTAGCGGTCCAGGCGGTATTGAGTCGGGCGATGGGGAAGACGTCTGGGAGTAATCCTTGTAGCGTTATGCTGTATCGGACGAGGGCTTGCTAGAGTACTTAGCATTTCCGGACATTTAGTCGCTAGATGACTCGAAGGGCGGGCGGTTTGCATCCGCCTTTCGATTTCCGCAGCCGCTTTCCCAACCTTCGTCAAAAGCGGCGGTCGCCTTCTCGGGCCTTCGTCTTTCTACATCCTGGTAACCTCAAGGCGTTTGAGCAGATCGACGTCTTCTTGCGCGCTACGTGCGTCGGTAACGAGCTCGCTCATGTTCACGTTGCGCGCGAGGCCCTTGCGGATAACGTGCCCCACTTGGTAGAGGCACGCGGCCGGAGCAAGCCACGCGTGCTTGCGCGCCGGCGCCCAATGAGCGCGCCCGCCCTCGTAAAGATAGCGAAGCAAGGTCGCGGGGCTGCGGAAGCTGTGCAGCACCGTGCGGGTTGCCTGCGCGCCGCGCTCCATCTTGCGCCCCATGTTCCCCCTCTGCATGATGTAGAGCAGAAGGTCGCTCGCAAGCTGCGCGTCGGCTTCGCCAAACCATGTTGCCGACGTCTGAAGCCCCAGGTAGGTGCGGCAAAGCCACGTTGTGGTGACCGCCAGCTTCTCCATACCGATCTGCTGCGCCGCATGTTGAAAGCCGCGCTCCCAAAGCTCGTCGGTCAAGTACGCGTCGACGAACATCTGCCAATCCAGAATCTGGCGAAGCCCCAGACCCGAACCTAGATGCTGGTTGACATGCGCGAGGAGAACCAGCCCGTTTTCAAGCGGCGGCAACACGGGCACGCTGAAGCCTGCGACATCGGTCCATTCGGCGCGCGGGATGGCGTCGTAAATGGCCTGGTCAAGAAAATATGCCTGCTGCTTGTTGGTGCATGTGCTGAAATAGCGATGCAGCTCGATTTCGGGGCAGCCCGCCTTCTTGAAGCCCGCGTGGCGCGGATTGATTTCAAGCTCAATATCGTTTTCCCAGCCCAAACGTTCCATGAGCGAAAACGCCTGCTCGAAATGGTCGGGCGGCACGATGAGGTCGATGTCTCCCATGCTGCGGCTGTTCGGCTGCTGGTAATTTGCCGCAGCGGCCGCGCCCTTCAGCACGGCAACGGGGATGTCTGCCTGGCGAAACTCGGCGAGCACGCTGTCTTGTGCCATCATGAGGCGATACCAGCCCGACAGGTTTTTCCCCGCAAGCGCAAGGTATTCCGCCTGGTCGGCCGGGGAGAGCCCAAGGGATTCGATGGCGTTTGCCGGATAGCCGATGACGGATTGCGCCTCCAGCTCTGCCCGTACGGCAGGCCACAGACCGTCAGGGATGGGTGGAACGGAGAGTGTGTTGGGAGCCTTGTCGCGCTTCGCGTGTTGAAGGGCGCTTTCAGCGGCGATGATTCTAATCGCGTATTCTTCGGCGGCGGAAAGCTCCACGGATTCTCCCTCTCGTTGCTTCGTTGCGGCATGCGCGCGCGTGGAAATTACCTGCGAACCTGACAATCGGTCGCGCGTTCTTCCTGCGCGCCTATAATATAGCAGCGACAATCATGATTCGAGAAATGCCTACATACCGTGCAATTCTGGAGTTGTTGCGGTTGCTTGCGCCTGCCTGCAGTTCGCCCGTGTCGGCTGCAACCTGTCCGCGCCGCCGCCTTCCCAAGGAGCGAAGTTTATGTTCTGCGTCCAAATAGCCGAGGTTCTTGTCGCTATCGAGAACCGCTATGCGTTCTCCGAGCGGCTTTGCGCGGACTACATCGTCAACGTCGCACCTGATGAATGCAGCTTTTCGGTATCGGCGACGCCAGAGGAGATTGCGGCGGAAAACAGCGACGAGGGCACGTTCTCGCCCGCGTATTGCGAGTCGCTTGCGCTCTACCGCAAGATTTGCACGCGCATGCTGGACTACGACGCGTTCCTGCTCCATGCGGCGGTCGTCTCGCATGCGGGCCGCGGCTTCGCGTTTGCGGCGAAAAGCGGTACGGGCAAGAGCACGCACGTCGCGCAGTGGATGCGCGCGCTCGGCGATGACGTGACGGTGGTGAACGGCGACAAACCCATTCTGCGCTGGCGAAATGGGGAAGCTGCCGAGGAGAAAGACGCTGGGGCGCCGAACGAGACGCCTGGTGGGGAAGCTGTCGAGGTCGCCTGCGACCAGCTGGCGGGTGAGTTCGTTGCGTACGGCACTCCGTACTGCGGCAAGGAGAACTGGGGGCAGAACACGAGCGTTCCCCTTCACGCCGTTTGCTTTATCGAGCGCTGCGAGCCGGGCGAGCCGGACCGACTGTCCCGTTTGGAAGATGACGGGGAAATCATCGCGCGCATCATGAATCAGATTCTGATGCCGAATGATCCTGTTTTGGCTGCTCGCCAGCTTGATTTACTCGATAGGTTGGTGAGCAGCGTGCCGTTCTACGTGCTGCGTTGCACGCCGACTCCTGCCGCCTTTGACGCGGCGTTCCAGATGACGCTGTGAGATAATGGGCGCGAACAGATGCATCGATGCGAAGGGTCTGAGCATGAAGATTAAAGACGGCTTCATCGTGAACAAAGTGGGCAGCCAGCACGTGGTCGTGCCGGTGGGCGAGGCCAGCATGGAGCGACACTGTATGATTCGCCTGAACGACACGGGCACGTTCCTGTGGGAGCAGCTCGGTGCGAATATCACGGAAGATGCGCTGGTAGAGGCTCTGCTGGCGGAATATACGGTCGACGAAGACACGGCGCGTGCCGACGTCGCGACGTTTTTGGAGAAGCTCCGCGACGCCGACCTGCTTGAGGAGTAGGAGCCTAACTGTTAGGCTCCAGACGGCAAGCGATTCATGACATGCGAAAGAGACATACCCTTGGCGGCACCTGACACGGGTGGGTCTTCCGCCCCTGATAAGCCGCGCAAAATCGAGGACGTGCTCGCATCCGAGGGCTTCTACATGGGGCCGCCCGTGGGCGTTTCCATGTGGCCGATGCTGCGCAACCGCCACGACGTGATGATGGTGGTGCCCGCCGAAGGCGACCTGCGCCGCTACGACGTGGCGCTGTATCGCCGCGGCGAGAAGTACGTGCTGCATCGCGTGGTGGGGCATTACGAAAACGGCTCTGAAAAAGGCTACGTCATCTGCGGAGATAACTGCATCATGCTGGAGTACATTCCGCGCGAGGACGTGCTCGGCGTGCTGTGCGGCTTCTATCGCGATGGCCGCCACATCGATTGCGAGACCTCCCGCGGATACCGTGCGTACTCGAAGCTGTGGGTGGCGCTGTTCCCCGCGCGCAAGGTGTGCAAGGGCGCAAACGCTGCGGTAAGGCGCGCGGGCAAGCGCGTTCTTGTGGCATGCGGCCTGCGCAAACGCGATGCTGTGAGCGAAGCGGGGCGAAATTGATGCGCGGGGCAGAGGCGCGCGAGCAAGACAAGGTCACCTACAAGTGGCTGTTCTCGCAATCGAAGGCGCAGCACGGCCGCATCGTTGCGCTGTCGGTGCTGTGCACGGTGCAAGCGGCGGTGCTCGTGAGCTTCGCGCTGGCGTGCCGTGCTGTTATCGACCAGGCGGTCGCGGGAAACATCGACGGCTTGCTGGCAAGCGCGGCGGTACTTGCTGGCGCTATCATCGCGCAGCTGGTGCTTCGCCTGGCTATCAACAGCACCCAGGAGCACATTCGGGCCCGTTTCGCCCTTGAGCTGCGGAAATCGATGCTTGACAGCATCTTTGCCGCGCGCTTCGGCAACGTTTTGCGATTCCATTCCGGCGAGCTTTCCAACCGCATGTTCTCCGACGTGCAGGTCGCGTCGAATGGCGTGGCGACCATCATCCCGAACTTCGTGTCCATGCTCATGCAGCTCGTGTTCGCCATTGCGGTGCTCGCGCTGATCAGCCCGCCCATGGTGGCCCTGTTCGCTGCCGCCGCGCTGCTCTCGTTCGTGCTGGCGCGCACGCTGCGCGGACGGTTGAAGGCGTTGCACAAAACCGTGCAGGAAAAGGAAGGCGCCGTGCGCGTGTTTCTGCAAGAGGCGCTCGAGCATCAGCTGGTCATCCGATCGTTCGGGGCCCAGCCCGCCACGAGCGCGCGCGCCGACGCGCTGCAGGAGGACCATTTCACCGCGCAGATGCGCCGCCGCGGGTATTCCATCGCCGCCAACGCGAGTTTCTCGTTCTTCTTCAACGCGCTGTACGCCGTGGCGCTCACGTGGTGCGCGTTCGAGCTTCTGCATGGCACCATGAGCTACGGCACGCTCATGGCGGTGCTACAGCTAGTGGCGCGCATTCAGGCGCCGGTTTCCAGCTTGTCGGGCATGCTGCCGCAGCTGTATCAGACGCTCGCGTCGGCGGAGCGCCTGATGGAGGTGGCGGAGTTGCCGCGCTCGGAAGGCTGCTTGCCCGTGACGGCTGAGGAATTCTATCAGCGGCTCTCTGGCGTGAGGATGCGCGATCTGGCGTTTTCCTACGATGACGAGGAGGCGGAAGGTGCCGCTGTGTCTGCAGGGGGGATGGAGGCTCCTTCTGAAGAAGAGCCCGTGAGCTTTACCTGCGCTGACGTATTCGTTCCCAAGGGCTCCTTCGTGGTGGTTGAGGGGCCTTCCGGCTCCGGGAAATCTACGCTGTTCAAGCTACTGTTAGGCGCCTACGATGCGGACGGCTTCGCGTACGAGCTCGCCGAAGGTGCCGTGACGTCCGCACCCGCCGCGTCTGATGCCCCTGCAGGCGCGCTCTCTGCGGGTGCGCCTCGTACCGGCGCCCCTGCTGCGGGCGCTACGACCGCCGTTTCCGCCTACGCCGCATCTCAGGTGCCGCCTGGCGTGTTCGCCTATGTGCCGCAAGACAACTTCCTGTTCGCAGGCTCGATTCGCGAAAACGTGGCGTTTGCCAACTCTGATGCGACCGATGACCAGGTAAAACGTGCGTGCGAAGTGGCGTGTGCATGGGGCTTCGTGGAAGAGCTTCCGCTGGGACTCGACACGATGATCGGCGAGCACGGGCAGGGCCTTTCCCAGGGGCAGCTGCAGCGTCTGGCTATCGCGCGTGCGGTGTGCTCGGGTGCGCCCATCATGGTGCTCGACGAGGTCACGAGCGCGCTCGATGACGCGACAGAAGCGGCCGTTCTTGCCAATATAGACTCGCTACCTGGTAAAACGATTTTCGTCGCCGCCCATCGCGCAAAGGCGCGCGAGTTAGCCACCATACGCCTTCACGTGGAAGACGGCGTGCTGGCAGAAGCGCGTTAGGGCACTTTCCTGACGCGGAGTTTTCTCTTTTGCGAAAGTGGGGACGTGCTCGCAAGAAGCCGCTATGGTTCCAGAAGCCCCGCCATAAAAATTGGCAGGTAAAGCACGTTGCCATCGCGGAAAAGGTTAGTCTCCGCAAAAACGAGAGCCCGGTCTATTCCATAGCCTCTTGCTGCAAGCGCATTGTCAAGTGCTGCATGCGTTTTATAGTACCTTCCCGACTTGACTTCGATGGCCAGCACGTCTCCAGCAAGCGTCTCCTCCACAAAGTCGAGTTCCCCTACCTTTTTCGATGTGAAGTAACGCAGCTTGAAACCCCTGGCTTTCAACTCTTGAGCGACAAAACCTTCGAATGCTGCGCCCATATTCATACCGAATGAGCCCTCTGCTTCTCCGTCAAATACACCCTGGGCAACCTTTTTCGAATATGATGACATGAGCATTCCGGTGTCAAGATAAAACATCTTAAACAGATTTCGTTGTTCTCCGACCAAGAGAGGAGCCACCGGCGCGCTTACGTTATACACGGGAAGAGCGACGCCCGCCTCAGAAAGCCAGAGGAAGTGCTCCGTCACTTGCGAGAACCGCTTCACGCCTTCGATAGATGACAGTTTGAATCGCCGATTCTTGGACCCGACCTCGCTGGGAATCAAGTCATATATGTCACGAATGGTCAGCCTAAGATCTGGCGGCGCATACTTTGCGATATCGTCATGGTACAACGAATGGAGATCGCGATGTATTTTCCGTACCTCATCAATGTTGCGAGTGGCCAAAAAAGCGTTGACGGCGTCAGGCATGCCTCCCACCACCACATACTGGCGAAATAGGCTGAGCAGGCGGTCGTACAGATAGTCTGGAAGCTCTTTTTCTTCCTCGAGATGGTTTCTCAGCATGTCAAAAGCAACCGATGCAACGCCGTTAGCCCAGCAAAACTCTTCGAAATCAAGCGGATACATCTGAATCTGCTCGACATATCCGACAGGAAGAGAATCGATGCCCTCGAGTTCCACACCAAGTAATGACCCTGTGAGGATGAAACGGAAATCTCCACGCTGCACGAGATATTTGATAAACGTTACTATGTTGGGACACTGCTGAACCTCGTCGATAACTACGACAGTCTTTCGCGCAATCATTGGCTCAACTGCGGCGATAGTCATTCGCATCAGAAGTTCGTCGGCGCTTTTCGCTGCCGAAAAAGAATCGCGCACAGAAATGTCTTCAATCAAGTCGAATGCTACGACATGCTCAAACGATTCTCTTGCGAAAGCACTGACCAGAAAAGACTTGCCCACTTGTCGAGCGCCTTTGACAAGCAAAGCTTTATTGGGCGATGAATCGAGCCAGGACTGAAACTGCGCCTTCGCTTTTCTGTCGAGCATCATACTCCTCCCTTTTGCGTGTGATTGATATAATAGAATACACTTTTCCGAATTTTATAGGCATGTGATATTACACTTTTCCGAAATTTAAAGACATGAGTAACTGCACTTTTCTGAATTTATAATCAAGCGCCTCTTCGGGGAAGCGAAACCCAAGTTCGTGGTCAACTGAGCGAGTTGTGCGACGTTTTTGTTGCGGAAAACCGGCGTTTTCGCGCCCCGTGATCTCAGCTGGGGCACCTCTGCCGGCAAAAGGCCTGGTCGCAAATTTTCCGTGAGAGCACGAGAAGAAACCAGGCGCGCACAACTCGCTCAATTGACCACCAACTGCCGTTTGTGCTCCAGACGAGCTGGAAAGGCACTGCGCCGGGATGCGTAATCGTTGCGGAATCTAAATTGTCGTGCGACAAATGCGCCTCTTAGGCAAAACATATGGTAGATTATCGTTGACAAAACGAGCAAGGCTGCAACAAGGAAGGGGCTGCGTGGTTTTCAGCAAGTTGATAGCCATCTACCTTTTCCTTGGCGGGACCGCCGCCGGGGCCTTCGCGCTCACCGCCCTCTTCGACGTCGCCAAGGCTGTGAAAGACCATCGCCGCGGCGAGTACGGCAGAACGTTTCTTGCCCCGCAATCGGTGATTTCGGAGCCAACGTACAAGCGCATTCGCCGATTTGTGTACGGCACCGCGCTGGTCGTCGTCCTCACAGGCGAATTATGCCTGGTCGCAGACCTAGGACGTCCCGAAGCATTCTTCTTCCTGTTCCTGTACCCGACGAGCAGCCTGGTCTCCATCGGTGCTTTCGCCTTGACGCTGCTCACTGTCTTCCTGGTAATCTCCCTTGCCGACACCATTTTCGTGCTGCCGAAATGGGCGCGCGCCGTATCGTTCGCCGCAAAGGCGATAGGCCTTCCTGTTGCGGTCATCGTGATGGTCTACACGGGCTTGCTCCTCCAAAGCGTTATCTCGGTCGAAGTCTGGCAGTCGGCGTGGCTGCCCGTTCTGTTCGCGGCATCGGCGCTCTCGTGCGGTTGCGCAGTGATCATGCTTGCGGCCTGCACCTGCGAAGATGTGCGCGTGACTCGTATCATGGCACGCTTGCTCGCCTGGATCGACATCGCGTTCATCCTGATCGAGATAGTCTCCATAGTTGCTTTGCTTGCCTTCGGTAAGGGGAGCGCCTCCATGGCGGTCATGAGGCTTCTCGAAGGCGACCTGTCGACTACGTTTTGCGCGGGTTTCGTCGCCTGCGGACTTGCGATTCCCCTTGTTGCGGAAGCGGTTTCCCTGGCGCGCAAGCGGGAGATTCCCACTCCGGGTGCGGCGGGAATTGCCACATTGGCGCTGGTCGGAGGGCTTTGCCTTCGAATCGCCATCGTCGCATGCGGCGTGGCGCCTTCGCCATAGCAGGTGAGCAAAACCAGCTCGCAAAAGCGGGCTGCCGATCATACGAGGTAAGTGCAAGAAAAGGGAAACGTGAAGCAGCAGATTAAAGAAGTACCGCCGTTTTCGTTCGATGAGTCCAGCGATTTGCCGCTGTGGGTGCAGCTGCGCAATCGCATGGCCTACCTCATCACGTCAGGCTTCTACAAGCCGGGCGAGAAGCTACCGACGGTGCGCAAATATGCAGCTGAACTGCGCATTGCGTACAACACGGTGAGCAAGGCCTACATGGGGCTCGAGCGCGACGGCTACGTGACCACGGTGCGTGGCAGCGGTGTGTTCGTGAACGATCCGGACGCTATCTTAAAACCTGCGCCGGAGGTGGACGCGCTTGTCGAAGAGTTCGTGAAAGGATGCCTCGAAAACGGCATGGCATATGATGACATTCCGAAGATGGTGTCTTCGTGCGTGAGGAGGATGAAAAAGGATCATGAGAAAGTTCAAGGATAAGACCCACCCTCAGGGGCAGAAGGACACGTATCGTCGCTCCGAAATGGAGTTCGGCGTTGCGGCGGACGCATATCGCTCCGACCCGACGAAGAAAGCCACGCGAAACGGCGCGGTGATGATCTCTGTGGTGCTCGCTCTTGTCGCGTTCGCGGTTGTGCTTGCGGCGTTCATTCTCGCGTTCGGCAAGTTCACGTTCGCGGGGATCATCGTCTCCGTGATTGTGGGCCTCACCGTCCTGTCTTCGGTACATGTGTGCATGGACTGGGAACGCGTCGTGGTTATGCGCCTCGGCCGGTTCGACCGCCTTGCGGGCCCGGGGCTGTTCTTTACCATTCCGCTATTCGAATTCTGCACGCTGCGCGTCGATCAGCGCATGAATGCCACGCCGTTCGGCGCTGAGGAGGCGCTGACCAGCGACCTTGTGCCGCTCGACGTGGACGCCGTGCTGTTCTGGGTTATCTGGGACCCCGAAAAGGCCTGCACTGAAGTGCAAGATTGCCACTTCGCCGTGGCGCTTTCCGCGCAAACGGCCCTGCGCGATGCCATCGGCCGCGCGTCGCTCCAGAACGTGGTCATGCGCAGACATCAGCTTGACCAGGAGCTTCGCGAAGCCGTGGAGCAGAAGGTGTCGGACTGGGGCATCTCCATCGTGTCGGTCGAGGTGCGCGACCTCATCATCCCCAAGGAGCTTCAGAATGTGATCTCGCTTGAAGCGCAGGCCGAATGCCGCAAGAGCGCGCGCATTACGCTTATGGAGGCCGAGAAGGACATCTCCGCGATCCTCGACGACGTCGCGCAATCGTACAGCCACGACGACATCGCCCTGACGCTGCGCAAGATGCACCTCACCTACGAGGGCATGCAGGACAACGACGGGGCACTGGTGGTCCCCAGCGCTTACAGCGACGGCTTCAACGCTAAGCCGGGCGAGGAGCCGGCGAAGTAGATAGTGAAACCCCCAATTATCTACAAGATAGAATAGTTACACGTGATATTGTCGCACGACACTATTGATTGTCGTGCGACAATTTTGTTACAATCCACCAAAAGGATCACCAGCTGAGATCCTGGGCAAATATTCGGTGAGAGGTCATCTTTGTCGCCACATGGATGAACTGCTTGTCGAATAGGCGGAACGTGCGGGCGAGGCGCGTTCCGCAAAACAGGGTTGCCCGCACGATGCGGGCGCCAAAGAGATACTAAGGGGGGAAACATGGGTCTTGAATCCTTATTCCTGTTCACGTTGCTGGGAGGGCTAGCGGCAGGAGCCTACGTGTTCGAAACTTGCTTCCAGCGCACGCGCAAAGGCGAGCGTCCGTGGCTCGTTCCTCTGGTCGTTGTGGTGCTGTTCGCCATCGGCATGATCGCCGCCGCGACGCACGCCCACAGCCTTTCCCGCGCATTTGCGTCCATCGGCGCGGGCACGGTCAACTTCGGCTCCGGCATGGTCAAGGAAGTGCTGTTCGCGGGCATCTTCTTCATTCTGGCGCTTATCGACCTCATCATCACCTTCGCGAAGAAGGACAGCCCGTTCGCTCTGCGCGTTATCGGCGCGATTGCGGCGGTGCTCGTCATCGTGCTCATGGGCACGGCCTACATCGATGTATACGGCAACGCTGTGTGGAGCAACGCTCCCGCGACCGTTCTGACATTCGTCGCAGGTGCGTTGGCGATGGGCCTTGGCCTGTGCGCCGCTTTCGGTTCGGCTGACATCGCCGAGAAGCCGGTCATGTACACGCTGGTCGCCGTCGACGTCGTGCTCGCCGTCGGTCTGGCGCTCGAGATCGCCGCTTTCTCCGGCGCGGGCTTGAACCCGGCCATGCAGATCGCGGGCCTGGTCATCGCTCCGGTTGCGTCCGCGATTCTGGTGTTTGCCGGCGCAAAGTTCAACAACAAGAAAATGCTCGCGATCGTCGTGTGCGCCCTGCTGGTGATTGGCGTTGCCATTGCCCGCTACGGTTTCTACGCGACCTGCGCAATGTAGGAAAGCAGAAAGGGGGAACCAACAGTGAGTACGAACAACATTTCCCGTCGTGGTTTCTTGGGTGCTTCTGCTGCTGTTATGGCTGGCGTCGCGGGTCTGGCTGCGACCGGCTGCTCTGCGGAATCCAGTCTTGAGGCCACCGACGCAAAGGGCATGCCCATCGATCCCGCGAAGGGCGGCGAATGGACGTCTGCAGCATGCTGGCACAACTGCGGCGGCCGCTGCGTTAATAAAGTGCTGGTGAAAGATGGCGTCGTTGTTCGCCAGAAGACCGACGACAGCCATGAGGACAGCGCTGATTATCCGCAACAGCGCTCGTGCCTGCGCGGACACGCCCAACGCAAACAGGTTTTCGCGGCAGATCGCCTGAAATACCCCATGAAGCGCAAGAATTGGTCGCCCGACAATCCGAACGGCGATCTACGCGGCATCGACGAGTGGGAGCGCATCAGCTGGGATGAAGCTTACAAATACATCGCCGATGGGCTGCAGAAGGCCAAAGAGCAATACGGCAACCGCTCCATCCTGCTGCTCAAGGGATGGAATTCCGAACTCACCCGCACGCTCGGCCTGTTCGGTGGCTTCACCAACTTCTGGGACACCAACTCTTACGGTTCATGGGACAAATGCCCCAACATTATTGGCTTCAATGTAAACAAAACGCCTGACCAGACCATTAACGACCGCTACGATTTGCGCAATTGCGAGACCATCGTGATGATGGCAATGAATCCCGCATGGTCGGCCGCCGGCAGCCAAATGCTCAACTACCTTGAAGCCAAAAAGGCTGGCGCCAAGTTCATCTACATCGACCCAATGTATTGCGAAAGCGCCGCAGCGCTCGACGCGGAATGGCTGCCTATTCGCCCCGCAACCGACATGCCCTTCATGTTCGGCTTGGCGTACGCAATGCTCGAGCAGGACGACAAGGAAGGCATCATCGATTGGGACTTCCTGAATAAGTGCACGGTCGGTTTCGACGCCGACCACATGCCGGCCGATGCCAAGGATAATAAGAACTTCAAAGACTACGTCATGGGTACCTACGACGGCACGCCGAAAACGCCCGAATGGGCAAGCGAGATTTGCGGCATCGACGCCGATGCGATTCGCAAGCTTGCCGTTACCATGGGCAAGAAGAACAAGGTCGCTTTCTTGAGCTCCGCAGCGAACGCCCGCGTAAACAACGTAG